>CAZWUL010000005.1:0-47814 GCA_964636625.1 uncultured Atribacterota bacterium
GTTTTAGACACATTTTGTCAAAGAACAGCAACCAATTTTTTACACGCTGTGAAATATTTATTGTTTTTTAAAATACTTATTTTAGTTGGTTTCTGAATTTTATATATATGTGATGCAATAATTTATTGTACAATAATCATTTTTATTCTACTCAGCCTCTAAAAAGGTATATCTTCTTCATTGTTATCTTCTTCCGCATTATTATTTTCCTGGTCAGGACCATTCTCATCATTTAAAGAACCTTCTTCATATTGCTTATTTTTACTGTAATTATCTTCTGTGGTATTGCCAGTGTCCTTCATGTAATCTAAAAATTGTACACTGCGAGCATTGATTTCGTATGTTACTCGCTTATTTCCTTCTCTGTCCTGCCAGGAGTTAGATCTTAATTCTCCATTAATCGCAACTCTTTTTCCTTTTTTTAAAAATTGTGCACAATGCTCTGCCTGTCTTCCCCAGGCTGATACATTTATAAATAATGTATCCTCTACATTATTACCTTCTTGATTTCTAAAGCTTCTGTTGATAGCCAGACCAAACTTGCATACAGCAGTTCCAGAGGGTGTATATCTTAACTCTGGGTCCCTTGTTAAACGGCCTATACCTGCAAAAGCATTCAAATCACCAAAAGATGCCATAAAATTCCTCCCTATCCTATATAGTATAAAATTACTTGTACTTGTACATAATAAATATTGCACCCACAAAGCGGGATACTCTAAGATCATCTAAAAGATGTTATAGTTTTTGTTAAGTTTTAGCTCTTTTTATTTCGTTTTTCTATTTATACTTTAGCTATAATATTTTTTAAGCAATTCAATTTCCAACTTTGTATTTCAGGTAAAAATTTTCATCTATCTCAATCTTAATCTTTTTATGGTAAAACCATTTCATATAACCACTAACACCTTCTGAGAAAGTGTTTTTTCATGGTTGAACAAATTTTCCTCAATGAGCTACGATATTTATCAATTTATCAGTTATATATACTATCTTATCAATTTTTTTATCATTAATCCACTTTTTAACTTTTGGTAATTCCAGCACCTTTTCTTTGATTTCTTTTTCTGATATATTTGGTACTACTTTTATTTTTTCCCTTAATTTACCGTTTATTTGTACAACAATAAGGATTTCATCCTCTTTTATTGCATTTGGATTATATTGTGGCCATGGTTCTGAATAAAGGCTTTTCTTATATCCTATTTCATGCCATAATTCTTCACAAAAATGTGGGGCAATTGGATTAAGCAGTTTAATGGTTGTTTCTATTGCTTCTTTAAATATTAATATATGCTGCCGACTCATCCGGGATATTTTTATGTTAAAAGCATATAAGCTATTTACCAATTCCATAATAGCACTAATAGCAGTGTTGAAATGAAAACGTTCTTCAATATCTTCAGTCACTTTCCTAATAGTTTGATGTGTTTTTCTTTTTAAATCCTTGATATCCTTATTTAACGCATTATCATCTATAATCTTATTTTTACTAATATCTTTATCCTGGAATAATTCTTGATATTGATAAACCAGTCTCCAAACACGATTTAAAAAACGATAAGCGCCTTCCATGCCCTTATCACTCCACTCCATATCAACCTCTGGAGGGCTTGCAAAGAGAATCATTACTCTCGTTGCATCAATTCCGTATTTAGAAAATATCTCACCCGGAGTAACAACGTTGCCTTTGGATTTTGACATCGCGGCCCCATCCTTACACACCATTCCCTGTGTAAATAGTCTTTTGAAAGGCTCTTTGAAATTAAGATACCCCATGTCATTAAGAGCTTTGACAAAAAAGCGAGAATACAGTAAATGCAAGATTGCATGCTCTACCCCTCCAATATATTGATCAACTGGCATCCAGTAGTGCAATTCCTCTTTATCAAAAGGCATACTATTAGAATGTGGGGAACAAAAACGTAAATAATACCAAGACGAACAAACAAAAGTGTCCATAGTATCAGTTTCCCTCCGTGCTTTTTCTCCACATTGAGGACATACAGTATTAAGAAATTTTTTACTGGATAATAGTGGGGATAGGCCAGTTGGTTTAAAATCAACATCATCTGGCAAATAAACGGGTAAATCTTCTTCTGGTACTGCTACAATTCCACATTTTTCACAATAGACTATTGGTATAGGCGCTCCCCAATATCTTTGTCTTGAAATTAACCAATCGCGCAATCGGTAGTTAATTTCTTTGTTACCTATACCATTTTTCTCCAGATATTCTGTAATAAGTTCTTTTCCTTTTAAGTTAGTAAGTCCATTGAATTCGCCAGAATTCACCATTATTCCTTCACCATCATAAGCTTCTTCTAAAGTATCTCCAGATAGTTCTATCTTTGCAGGTTGTATTACTACTCTAACTGGTAAATTATATTTTCGGGCAAAATCCAGGTCTCGCTGATCATGGGCTGGTACAGCCATAACCATTCCAGTCCCATATTCCATCAATACATAGTTTGCAATCCAGATAGGAACATTTTCCTGGTTTAGTGGGTTAATAACATATTGACCGGTAAAACAGCCTTTTTTTTCAGCTGTAGCCAAATCTTTTTCTGCTATATTTTCCTTAGCAATTTCTTTCTTAAACTGTTTAACCTGTTTTTCGTACGTTGTACCAGCAGTCAATTTTTCAACTATTGGATGTTCTGGAGAAAGGACAAAAAATGTTACACCAAAAAGCGTGTCAGGCCTGGTAGTGAATACTGAAACAGTTTCATCACTTCCATGAATTTTAAATTCTACTTGAGCACCCTCACTTCTTCCTATCCAATTCTTTTGCATAGTCAAAACACGCTCAGGCCATTCCTCCAGGATATCCATGTCATCCAAAAGCTGTTGGGCATATTCAGTGATTTTAAAAAACCACTGAGATAATTCCTTTTTATTCACCTGTGATCCGCATCTCTCACATTCTCCATTTACAACCTGTTCATTTGCCAGAACAGTTGCACAGGATGGACACCAGTTGACAACAGCTTTTTTCTTATAAGCTAATCCATTTTTATATAGTTGTAAAAACATCCATTGTGTCCACTTGTAGTATTCAGGACTACAGGTTGATATTTCCCGATTCCAATCATATGTTATCCCCATTGCTTGAAGGGTATTTTTCATTTTTTGTATGTTGTTTTTTGTCCAAATTGCAGGATGTATTTGATTCTTAATTGCTGCATTTTCTGCCGGCAAGCCAAATGAATCCCAACCCATTGGATGCAAAATATTAAACCCTCGACTATGCTTATAGCGTGCTACCACATCACCAATAACATAATTCTTTACATGCCCCATATGGGGTTCACCTGAAGGATAAGGGAACATTTCCAACACATAATACTCTTTTTTTCTTTCATCTACCTTGCTTTCAAAATATTTTTGGTTATTCCAGTATTCTTGCCATTTTTTTTCGACTTCTAAAAAATCATATTTTTCTTTCATCAAATTGCACTCCCCTTAAAATAGAAAACCCGTCACCTGTAATTCAAAATATTACAAGGGACGAGATTTCCCGTGGTACCACCCTTTTTTAGTAGATATTGTTGGTGGAGCTGGCGGGAATCGAACCCGCGACCTCCTCCACGCCAAGGAGGCACTCTCCCAACTGAGCTACAGCCCCATCTACCCTCTTTCTATCTTTAACGCTAATAGGCGACCCAGGTTACTATTAATATTGTATTAGCTCATATTATATTTTTCACCCGGTTGTGGTACAGATGAGTTTCTTGAGACAATGTGCCAGATTTCACCTATTCTGACTCTCTGCTTTCATTTAATCCCAATATATTTTCTGTACTATTATAATTAATCAAAAAAAACTTTTATAATTATAATTAAAGTTACTTTAAAAGTCAATTAAGCGAAATAGTGGATTTTTTAAGTAAACTTTTATAATATAAATTACTAAATTGAATAAATAAGTGCAGGTCATCTTATAAAACAACAATGTTCCTGCACTCATTTTACTTAATGCATGTTTTTATATTATCTGTAATAAAGTAGTTCTTAGGTATGATATTTATAAGTTTGATTTAATCATCCCCGCCTAGCCACCAAATAATTCCGACAATTGCTGCAATTATTGCTGCAATCCAATACCATTCTAAATCTCCGAATAAACCCATAAAAATTCCACCTCCCTTTTATTTTAAAAAATAATTACTTGTTTTAATTATAATGATTAAAACTCTTTTAAACAAGACCTTTTAAAAAATTTTTATGTTTAAATAGTTTTACCTATATTAATTTATAGGTTATGATTCTGATTCATTCTCTTTTTTTGCTTGCGCAACAATTTCCTGGGCAATTTGATTGGGTACTTCTTCATAATGTGAAAATTTCATGGTAAACATTCCCCTGCCCTGGGTAATTGAACGTAAATCGATAGAATATTTAAATATTTCTGCTTGAGGAACCTGGGCCCGAATAATTTGTCTACCCTTTTCAGACTCATCCATTCCCATAATTTTACCACGTTTACTATTTAAATCTCCAATTATGTCTCCCATATATTCTTTTGGCACTGTAACTGCTAACTCATAAATTGGCTCTAATAATACAGGGTCAGCATCAGCTGCACCTTTTTTAAATGCCATAGAACCTGCGACTTTGAAAGCCATTTCTGATGAATCTACAGTATGGTAGCTTCCATCATACAAAGTTGCCCTAATATCTACTGTGGGATATCCAGCAACTACACCTTTTCGCATGGCTTCGATAATGCCTTTTTCAACAGCTGGACGATATTGTTTTGGTATCACTCCACCTACAATTTTATCAACAAATTCAAACCCTTTACCCCGACCCAGTGGTTCGAATTCTACAAAACAATGTCCATACTGTCCACGGCCTCCGGATTGTTTCTTGTATTTTCCCTCAGCTTGCACTTGTTTTCGGATTGTTTCTTTATAACCGACTTTTGGTGTATTTTTCTCTATTTCAACTCCAAATTTTGTTTCCATTGTTTCAATAACTACGTCCAAATGGGACTCTCCCATACCCGCGATGATAGTTTCACCGGTATCTTCGTCCCGGTAAACCTTAATAGTTGGCTCCTCTTCCACAATACGGTTAATGGAAATACTTAGTTTATCCTCATCTCCTTTACTCTTTGGAGATATAGTCAGTTTCATAATTGGTTCAGGATATTCGATTCTTTTAAATTCAACGGGATGCTCTTTGTCACACAAAGTATCACCGGTATTTGTTTTCTTTAACTTGGCAATAGCCCCGATTCCACCGGGGACTACTTTGGATATGGGTGTTTGTTCTTTACCCTGCATTCTATAAATTTTTGCAACCTTATTTTCAATATCATGAGTTGAATTGTATACAGAAGAATCTGAATTTAATTCTCCTGAAAAAACTCTAAAATATGTTAGATTTCCCACATAGGGATCAGCTACAGTCTTAAAAACTAAAGCAGTAAATGGGGAATCATCGGCTGAACGCTTAATCTTTAATTCCTTCTGTTCATTTAAATCTTTGACTTCAATATCAGGCAAATCAACCGGACTGGGTAGATAATTTTTAATAAAATCAAGCAGCAGCTCAATCCCAATATTCTTTGTAGCTGAGCCACACAATACCGGGAATACTTTTCTGTCCACTATTCCACCTCTGAGACAGGAAAGTATTTCTTCTTGAGTTAGCTCTTCACCATCAAGGTATTTCATTAATAACTCATCATCATATTCTGCGACAGCCTCTATCATTTTCTGTCTATATTCATTAGCTTTATCTTGCAGGTCAGCAGGAATTTCTTTCTCTTCGAATTGGTTCTTACCTTCAGCCTCTGCCTTAAAATAATAAGCTGTCATTTTCAGTAAATCAACAACTCCTTCAAAACTCTCTTCAGAACCTATGGGTAATTGAATTGGAACGGCATTCTGCCCAAAATTTTCCTTGAGCATTTGACTTATTCGGTCAAAATCTGCTCTCTCTCTATCCATTTTGTTAATAAAGAAAATACTGGGTAATTTAAATTCCTCGGAATAATCCCAAACCTTTTCAGTCTGTACTTCCACACCTGATACACCACATACCACTATTAAGGCAGTGTCTACTACACGTAAACTTGTTTTGGTATCAATTATAAAGTCCAGATATCCCGGTGTATCAATAATATTAAAAGTTGAATCTTTCCAATTTAGATATGCTAAAGACGAATTTATAGTTATTCCTCTTTTTGTTTCTTTTGGATCATAATCAGAAACTGTATTTCCCTGTTCTATTTTTCCTAATCTGGTTATCATATTAGAGTCAAAAAGCATTGCTTCTGTTAGAGATGTCTTGCCGGAATCTCCATGGCCAACAATTGCAAAAGTTCTTACATTGTCAACATCAATTTTAGTCACCCTCGTTCCTCCTTGAAATTATAAATTATCAAAACTATTCTATCAAATAATATAAAATATGGCAAAAGATAGTTAATTGAGATATATTAACCCCTTATTTAATAACATATTTATTAAAATCTTATCTAATTATTAGAGAAGATGATATTTCTTCTATTCTTTTAAAAACATGCTGAATCTTTATGAGATAATCTTCTATTTGAAACTGTTCCGGTGGTTCAACAATCAAATAGCCCTGGTATTGTATCTGCTTTAAATAATTAAATAGTTGATACCAGGGGAAATAACCTTTTTCGGGCAATAAATGCAAATCTGTTTTCCCATTATTATCGTGTATGTGTATATGTAATAACTTATTCTTCCAATCAATTGGCTCTTTATCTAATCTCAGAATTCCTTTTTCATTTTCTTCTTGGTTAAGAAGGAAATGCCCTGTATCCAGACATACTCCCAGATATTCTGATGATATTTTATCTAAAATTTTCTGGATTTCAAACCAGTTATCCCCCAATCTACCTGGAATGGTGTTCTCTAGAGCTATCTTTATCTCCCATTGACTGCTAAACTCCACAATTTCGGATAAACTATCGATACATTTCTTCATTCTCGTTTCTCTTTCTACTATGCTATTACACTTTCCTCCCGGGTGAACAACAATTATTTTTGCATTTAACCTCAATGCTACCATGATTACTTTCTCGATTTCTCGAACTGATTTAACTCTATCATACTCTTCCGGGCTGGATATATCTACACCATTCATAGGCATATGAATAGATTTGACTGATATATTATTATCATTAATCTCTTTTTTAATCTTCTCAATAGTTTTGGGATCCTGATAATCAAAATGATTGTCATTGGGTCTGATTTCAATATTATTAATCCCAAAAGTATTTAATAATGGTAATAATTTTGTAATGTTCTCATGGTAAAACACCATAGTTGATATAGCAAGCTGTAAATTCATTTTTCCTCACTCTACCAATATTTTTTGCTAAATAATATTTTTTTAGTTCTATAACTAAATCTAAATTAAAGATTCAAGGTATTTTTCTAATGAAAAAGCGGCAATCGCGCCTTCACCACAAGCCGTCACTACCTGCCTTAATTTTTTAGCACGGACATCTCCACAGGCAAAAATACCTTCTACTTTAGTTTTCATATCGTCATCTGTTAAGATATAGCCATAATCATTGACTAGTTGGGAGCTAAAAGTCTTGAGAGAAGGATAAACAGGGATATATCCGGTAAAAATGAATACTCCCTGGCATTTAAAAGGTTTTTCCTGATTGTTCTTAACATTTTTTAATTGGACTTCTTCGACTTTCTCATTTCCTTTTATTCCTGTAACAATAGAATCCCATATAAAATCTATTTTTTTATTGTCGAAAGCTCTTTCCTGGAGTATTTTGGTAGCTCTTAATTTATCCCTTCGATGTACTACATATACTTTGTGAGCAAATTTAGTTAGGAACAAGGACTCTTCTATTGCTGTATCCCCACCTCCCACAACAATAATATCTTTTTCACGGAAAAAAGCGCCATCACAGGTGCCACAATAAGATACTCCCTTCCCGATGTATTCTTTTTCACCTGGCACTCCCAGCTTACTTGCTTGAGCACCTGAGGCAATAATAATTGATTTGGTATAAAACTCTTTTGAATCAGCCTTAATCCGGAATTTTCCTTTTCTCGGTTCTCCCGTGCTTGATATTTCAAACACATCTCTATTCTGAATCTCCAAGCCAAATCTTGTAGCCTGGTTTACAAAAAGCTGCATTAATTCAGGGCCTAAAATACCATCCGGAAAACCGGGATAATTTTCAATCATCTCAGTAAGATTTGCCTGCCCACCTGTAAGCCCTTTTTCCAGCAATAAAACATCAATCCGGGAACGACTCAGATAAATTCCTGCAGTTAATCCTGCGGGGCCTCCACCGACAATAATTGCTTCATATATTCTGTTATTTGTTTTATTCTTATCCATATACGCCTACCTCTTTTTAATCAATTATAACAATAATTAGATAGAGTTAGAGTGATCATCTTTCTTTTTTAATATTTCTAAGGAACCGAACTCTATTTCTATCCTTGCATTTTTCAGGGAACCCACATCTTTCAAAGGAGAAAGCATGCCATAAATCATATTTTGATATAATTTGGCCATGAATGGATTAAGGTACACTCTCTTCTTATTAATTTTTATTGTAATTAAATCCTGGTAATAAATACATTTCTGCTGATTTTCAATACCTTGAACAATAGCCTGGGCTAAACTATAACAATTACTATATCCGCATTTCCCACAATTCATATCCGGAAGCATAAATGCTTTTTTTTCTAACTGGTTTACTATTTCTTCTAAATCTTTCTTTTCTGATATTAAATAATCAACTTTTTTCTTTTCTTTTAAGGAAGAATCCAGACTAACAGAAAATAAGGCAAGTCCATCATCCAGTATTTGTTTATTATCTTCTTTTCTCAAGCAAATAATTTTTGGGAAATATTTTATATTCTTAAATCCTTCTATAATAAGAAAATCAGCATTAATGTAAGAGGCTATCTCTGCTAAATTATATTCTCCTTTTAAAATAATCTCAGTATTTTCAGGGGTTATGAGTCCAATCTGCTTTACCTCTTTCATGATTTTACCGGTATCGGTATTTCCATGTTCAACAGGCTTACTGGAATGCTTAATAACAGCTACACATTTACCTCTGCTCATTAATAACCTGGTAATAGCCATTGTCAATGTTGTTTTGCCACTTTTTTTAAAACCAACTATGCCAATTGCCTTCATCTTTTTACCTCCTGTACCCCTCTATTTTACAATTGCTCTAACTATACCAAAAGGTATTTTAATTGGCAAGTTACTAAATTCTATATTATAAAAAAATTATTTAGAAAATAATTATATTTCCCTGTATCTCTTAATCTTTAAATAAGAAAAATAAAATGAATCATTTTATAGATATTAACAAACAGCAATTTAAAAATAGCTTGACAAAATATTGAAAATACAATAATATTTTTCATTGGAAACTAAAGAGAAGGAGCTTTTGTTAATGCCAACTTATGAATACCAATGTAAAAAATGTTGTTATACTTTTGAAAAATTTCAATCTATTACTGCCAAACCATTACAACATTGCCCCAAATGCAATGGAGAGGTTTTTCGTTTAATCAGTAAAAATGGCAGTTTTATTTTGAAGGGAAGTGGTTATTACAGTACGGATAACCGGAAAAGTCACAGCCCTAAAGAAAATAAAAGTTTATCTGATAGCACAACAAAAAAGAATACAGAAAAATCAGGTACTGAGGTCAAGAAAAATACCGCCACAGAAACAAAAAAAGAATCAGCTAATACTTAAGCAATAAATTTTTCCACCTGGTTTTTATTTGCATTTTTTTTATTTTTTTTTGCAACTCTGTTAATACTTTATCTGCTGCTTCTTTACCCAAGCGCATGCATTGCTCTGGTTTGCTAAAATTCCACCAATCAATATGATGTATTTCGGGAGAAATAACAAAATCTGCTTTATCAAGCTGTACTTTCCTTAATTCTTTAGAGGTAATCTTCTCAGACCGTACTAATATATCAATTGCATTTTTATATTTTACTTTTTTCTTGAGCTTCCTGGTAATATTAGAAGCAATAATAAAATTAGCCCCCAATTTCCTAACAGCCTCAATCGGAACATTGTCAATAATGCCCCCATCAACCAATAACTTGTTATGTAGTTGAACAGGTGGGAAAATTCCCGGAATTGCACAACTTGCCATAAGCGCAGGTATTAATCTACCGTTATTTAAATGCACTTCTTCGCCTCTAACTAAATCGGCTGCTACAGCAATAAATGGTAATTTGGTATCATTAAATTGTTTTTCGTCAAAGATTTCTTCAAACAACTTTTCCATCATCATTCCATCATTTATACAAGTTTTGCTTAATTCTGTATGTAAAAAATAACTTTTTTTAATAAACTCAGTTAATTTCCCCCAGGGTAATATTTTTCTATCTTCTTTATTAAACTGGCTAAAATCAAATTGATTTTTATATTGATTCATTTTTTCTGCTAATTCTTGTGCTGTTTTACAAAGTCTCTGGCTATCCTTATGTAAAGCATAAAAAGCTCCAACCACTGACCCCACAGAAGTCCCTGCAATGAAATCAATAGGAATCCCTCTTTTCTCCAGAGCCTGTATTATCCCTACATGGGAAAGACCCCGGGCGCCTCCCCCACCCAAGGCCAATCCAATTTTAAAATGATTTTTTATCAATTTATAAAACCCCTTTATTGTTTAAGCTGTACATATTTTACTAAGAAAAATTATTTTAGGTTATCAAGGTCTTTCTTCACTATTCTTCTTTTTCAATATTTTTTCAGTAAATTGTTCTAAATCAATTATATATCTCTCCACTTCTCCCGCGCCAATTTTTTCAATTTCATCATAAGCGGTTACTTCAAACTTTAAACGATTTTGAAATATTTCTTTTAATTCTGCCTGTGCCGTTACTGTCATTCCTTCAGGGGTCGGAGCCAGGTGTTTAATTGTTATTGATGTTCCAACAGTAATGTAACCCGGTGGCAAATATTTTTTAACAGCATCTATTGCAGCATTATCC
Source organism: uncultured Atribacterota bacterium (assembly GCA_964636625.1). Classification (GTDB taxonomy): domain Bacteria; phylum Atribacterota; class Phoenicimicrobiia; order Phoenicimicrobiales; family Stramentimicrobiaceae; genus CAZWUL01. The sequence goes on from CAZWUL010000005.1 coordinate 10,996, forward strand.
ATTAATGAAACAAGCATCGGCGTAGCAAAAGAAGGCGGCATAGGTTTGTAGAATCTCTCTGCCATATTATCTGTACTTACCACAGTTTGAGAAATACCTTTCATTCCTTTTTCTAAATCAAACTCTAACATTCTTTACCTCCTTAAAAAGTATTTATATAATTGTCAAACCTTGTATCTTATGAAATACCTTTATTTAATTATAACAAATTTTTCTATTTATATAATAATTAAATGTTATTTTAATTATATTTCTGCAAAATTTAGAAAATAATTAATATCCCATAAATTCTGATAAAGAATTAAAAGATTATTTACAATAACCAGTTGTAGATATAAATAATTGCCAGGATACTAACTTATTGAGGTTGTGCTATTTAACATCATTCGAATCTATCAATATTATATATAATATATTGTTTTTATTATGTTGCATGAAATTATATAGAATGGATGATGGAGTCATCTTGTAATAGAAACTAAAACCCTGCACTGTTATCTATTTACAATTATCAAAATAACGTTTATTTTCCCCAAAAAAATTTACCACTTGCATAATTAAATATTAGGTAATTCACAATATAAAAACAGAAGTAATTGTAAATGTAGTATTTCTTAAACCAACCAGGTGTATATAATTACAATAGTTATAGTAATTATTGGCCGATAAAAAAATTTATAGCAGATAAGTGTTAATTATTTTATTCAATTTCATAATTGGGAGCTTCCTTGGTTATAATTATGTCATGCGGATGACCTTCTCTGAGTCCAGCATTGGAAATTCTGAGTAAACGGCTTTTTTCCTGTAATTCTCTTACTGTTCTTGCACCACAATAGGACATACCTGCTCTCAAACCCCCCATTAACTGTAAAACACAATTAGAAAGTGTACCTTTATATGGTACTCTTCCTTCTATGCCTTCAGGTACTAATTTTTTGTCTTCATTGTCTTCCTGGAAATATCTGTCTTTACTGCCTTCTTTCATTGCACCAACTGAACCCATTCCCCGGTATTCTTTATAGCTTCGTCCCTTATACAGGACAACTTCACCTGGACTCTCCTCTGTACCAGCAAAAAGACTTCCAATCATTATTGAATCAGCACCTACCGCCAGAGCTTTACAGATATCGCCTGAATAGCGGATACCTCCATCAGCAATTAATGGAATTTTGGCTTCTTTGCACGCTCTAGCGCACTCCCTAATAGCATATATTTGTGGAACACCGACTCCAGTTACTACTCTGGTTGTGCAAATAGACCCAGGACCTATCCCAACTTTTATTGCATCGACACCTGCTTTAATCAACCGTTTAGCACCTTCGTAGGTTGCTACATTTCCACCGATGAGTTCAATAGAATATTTTTCTTTAATTTTTTTAATAGTATTGAGAACCCTTTCAGAATCTGCATGTGCAGTATCGACAACTAAAACATCAGCATGTGCTTTAACCATTGTTTCGACTCTCTTAAAAGTATCAGCAGATACACCTATCGCCGCCCCGACTCTTAATCGGCCATTTTCATCTTTGCATGCGTTAGGATATTGCCTAACCTTTTCAATATCCTTAATGGTAATTAGCCCTCTCAGGATATAATCCTCATCTACCAAGGGCAATTTTTCAATCCGGTTTTTATGCAATATTTTTTTTGCTTCTTCCAAAGTAGTTCCTACTTTACCTGTAATAAGAGGCTCCCTGGTCATTACCTCGCCTATTTCAATTTCAATATCTTCCAGGAAACGAATATCACGATTTGTCAGGATTCCAACTAGCTCCTTGTTATGATTTATAATCGGAATTCCGGAGATGTGATAATGCTGCATTAATTCTAGTGCATCCTTTACCCTTTTATTCTCTGTTAGGGCAATAGGTTCTACAATAATACCGCTTTCTGAACGTTTAACTCTATCTATTTCATGGGCTTGTTCTTCGATAGTCATATTTCTATGGATAATACCAATACCGCCTTCACGAGCAAGGGCAATAGCTAATCTGGACTCAGTTACTTTATCCATTGCAGCACTAAGCAAGGGGATATTAAGATTGATATTTTTAGATAAAGATGTGTTTAAATTTACATCTTTTGGAATCAACTCGGAATTTTGAGGAATTAACAATACGTCATCAAAAGTTAGTCCTATTTCCTTTATTAATTTTTCTTCCCACATATACATACCCCTTCTTTCTTAATATTCTTTAATTTCACAATCAATATAAAAAGTTAAATTTTAATCTATCTTATCTTTTATCATTTTAGATGTCAATCACATGGGACTATCAAAAATCAACTTTCTTTTTTTGTATGTTATTCAGCTTATAAATTATATTCAAACCCTTCAGGGTTAATAATGAATCCACTTTATCTATTTCCGGGCAACTTTTGCCTATTAATTCAGCCAATCCGCCGGTGGCAATTACTACCGGCTTCCCTTTCAGCTCATTTTTAAAGCATTCTATTAATTTTCCGGTCAATCCCAGGTGACCCAGAACAATTCCCGATTGTAAAGCCTGAATAGTGTTTTTGCCAATAGATTGTTCAGGTTTAATCAATTCTACTTCCGGCAATTTAGCAGTTCTCTCAAATAAGGCATTACTTGATAATTCTATTCCAGGGGCAATTGCTCCTCCAAGATAATTTTTATCCTTATCCAGGGCACAAAAAGTTGTTGCTGTGCCATAATCTATAATAATTGCCGGTACCTCATAAATACTGCTAACCGCAGCTGCATTTACTATTCGGTCAGCACCTAATTCTTCCGGATAATCTGTTCTTATCTTAATATTTAAGTTAATTTTTGAGTTTACTACAATAGGTTGTAAGCCAAAATAAACTCGGGACATTTTTTCCAGTATCCATATTAACGGTGGCACTACACAAGAAATTGCAATACCCTTAATATGACTATAGTTCAATCCTTTTTCATCCAAAAAGTTCTTAAACAGCATTGCAAATTCATCTTCGGTTTTTTTAAAATTTGTTGATATTCTCCAATGACCTATTATCCTATCACCTTCAAATACACCTATGGCAGTATGAGTATTTCCGACATCAACTACTAATAGCATAACGTTTACCTCTTTCTTCATACTTCATAAAAATTTAATAGTTAAAAATTCCTGACTCTAAACATCAATTCTGTATTCTTTTATCTTTGATTGCAGGTTTCTTCTGCTAATTCCCAGCTTAAGGGCTGTTCTGGTGCGGTTACCTTTATTTTGAATTAAATATTTTTTTATGGCCTCTTTTTCTATCTCTTTTAGAGAACCTTTTTTTACATTATCATAATTCTTATCAGGGAAAAAAGAAAGGGAATCCTGATCAATAATATCTCCTTTGCACATAATCATAGCTCTCTCAATTATATTTTCTAATTCCCTGATATTTCCGGGATAAGAGTAGTTATACATTATATCGAGAGCTTCTTTTGATAAGCGAGCTATTTTTTTATTCAAAACGCGGTTATATTTCTGAATAAAATGCTGAACTAATAAGGGTAAGTCATCTCTTCTGTCTCTCAAGGGAGGAATATTAATATGAAAAACATTAAGTCGATAAAAAAGGTCTTCACGGAAATTGCCTTCTTTAACTTCTTTTTCTAAATCTTTATTAGTAGCGGTTACAATCCTGGTATCCACTTTAATGCTTGTTGAACTACCTACTCTTTCAAATTCCTTCTCCTGTACTACTCGAAGCAGTTTTGCCTGGGTTTTAGGGCTTATCTCTGCTATTTCGTCCAGAAATATGGTTCCACCATGTGCAATTTCAAATCTTCCTATTCTCCTGGTATTGGCCCCGGTAAAGGAGCCCTTTTCATGACCGAATAATTCACTTTCTAAAATATTAGGAGAAAAGGCTATACAATTCGTAACTACAAAGGGTTTTTCATTTCTCGGGCTATTTTTATGTATTGACCTGGCAACTAATTCTTTACCTGTGCCGCTTTCTCCGGTAATTAGAATTGTGGTTGGTAAAGGGGCAACTTTTTCTATCATTTTCAGGACTTTTGCCATTGCCTGGCTTTGTGATATAATTTCTTCAAAATTGAATCGTCTATCTTCTTCTTCTTTATAATATTGATTCTCATTTTTCATTTCATTATGGCGAATCATACGGTCCAAGGTCATTTTTAATTCATCAAGGTCAAATGGTTTTACCAAATAATCAACAGCACCCAGTTTCATTGCCTCTACTGCTTCCGGAATAGTGCCATATGCTGACATCATAATAATTGGTGTATTTATATCCATTTCCTTTATTTTATTTATCATCTGCAGCCCGTCCATTTCAGGCATTTTTAAATCCAGTAAAATGGCGCTGTATTTTTCTCTGGCTATTTTTTTCAAAGCATCTATCCCGTTACAGGCTTCCTGAATTTCATATTCTTTTCCAGAAAGAACCCTTTTTAACATAATTCGGATGCTTTCCTCATCATCTACAACTAAAATCTTATTCAATTTCTTTTTGCCTCCCTTCCGGAAGAAAGATTCTCACAATGGTTCCTTTTCCTTTTTCAGAATCAATTTTTACAGTTCCCTGATGCATTTCAACTATGCTATAAGCAATAGAAAGTCCTAATCCATATCCCTTGTCCTTATTGGTAAAAAATGGGTCAAAAATATGCGGCAAATCAGATGAATCAACCCCTGTACCATCATCCTTTATCATAATTTGTATCATCTCTTTATCGTCAATAATCTTTAAGTCTAATGAAATAATAATCTGTCCTTTTTTCTCTATTGCCTGAATTGAATTCAAGATAATGTTTATCATGGCCTGTTTAAGTTTGTTTCTATCTGCATCAATAAATTGATTTCTGATATTGGTATGAAATTTAAAAGTAATATTCTTTTCACTTTTACCTAATTGCAGCAAATGAATTAATTCTGTAACCATCTCTTGTATTGAAAAATGACTGAGTGCTAATTTTTTGGGTCTAGAAAAATCAAGTATTTGATTAATTAATTGATTTAACCTATCCACTTCTTTCAAAATAATATTCAAATCTGTTCTTCGAACATCTTCTTTATCAAATGACTGGGAGAGAAACTGCGCTAAGCCTCTTATTGAACTCAGTGGGTTTCTAATTTCGTGTGCGATACCACTGGATAATTTCCCTAAAGACGCCAATCTTTTGTTGCGATTTATTTCCTCAGCCAGGTCCTTAATACGACTTATGTCTCTAATTAAAATAACCATTCCGGCATTTTGGCCTTTTTCACCTGAAAGTAATGATGAATTTACCTCAAGTATTTTTTTTGTTTTACTGTTGGTATAAATTTCAACTTCACTTTCTATTTTTTTCTTTTTCTGTAATCCTAACTGATAGATAGATTGATTATCTATTGTTATGGGTAATACATTCCCGGCAATTTTACCTATAACTTCATTCCTTTTTAATTGAAATATCTCTTCGCTTTTTTTATTAAATGTTTTCACTATATTTCGTTCATCAACTGAAATAACCCCGCTATCCATCGTTTCTAATAGTTTGGTAGTGTAATCTTTCATATTTCTTAGTGTTCTTTTTACTACCAGGTTTTCCTGCACCCTGATTATCATGTAAACACCTAAGATTAATAATATAAAGATAATCAAATAATTCAATATTATTCTTTGCTTTATCTGATTATAGCGTAAGTAATAACTCTCCATATTAATTCCGATTAATAAATACTTATCGTGCAAAAAAAGGTAACCAAACAAATCAGAAGAAAAGCGATCCTCAAAATCAAAAGGCTTAATTACCTGTAATATTCTTTTATTATCTGAATCAATTGTCTGGATATAATTAACAACCCCAGGCCTAGTTATTTCTACATTACTATCCCTTCTATTTTCATTAGTACTTAACCTGATATTACCATTACGGTCAATTACATCAATAAAAGATATTCCTTCTTTTTGAAATAAATCAAGCACTTCTCTTAGAATATCCCGATTTAATATAAATTCAGAGCCTAATGTTTGAATGGAAAAAGCAATATTTAATCCCTCAACCCTTGCTAATTCCCATAAATAATTCTTTTCTCTCTGCAGTTCATGAAAACTAATGTATCCCAAAATAATAAACAATAATAAGATTAAAGTGAAAATAAAATATGAATTATTCTTTCTAAATATGTTTTTGAACTTTTTAATTTTTATCATAATATTATATTCTTTTAAATATTAATTTGATATTAATATTCCTGCATTCATCATAAATTTTTTGCACCAAACAGAATAAAAAAGAGAACCGGTGTTACACGGTTCTCTTTTTTATCTCTTAATTAACAATCTTTTATTCTAATTCTTCAATTTTAACAGGAACATAATAGGTGTGCCTATCCCGGAATACTAGTAAAAGTAAGGTATCCCCGGTTTCTAAATTTTTTATTATTTCTTCCCATTCTGGGATAGATGATATCTCTTTTCGATTAGCTTCCAGGATAATATCACCAGATCTTATTCCCATATCATCAGCAGAGCTTCCTGGAATAACATCAACAATCACTAGCCCTCTTACCCATGGTAAATTGGCTTCACGGGCTATATCGGGTGTTACCTCTTCTACCTTTATTCCGGTTTGTTCGGAAAAGACTTTTTCTTTTGTCTCAACAACTTCGTCGGAAGGCATTTCTGCTATCTCAACTACAAAAATTGATTCTTCTCCATTTCTTTTAACTGTTAATTCTGCCTCTTCGCCAATCTCTAAAGCTCTAATGGTATCCTGCAGCTCCTGGGGCGTATTCACTGATACCTTATTTACTGCAATGATTACATCACCTCGAGCAAGACCTGCTTCCTCTGCCGGGCTATCCTCGATAACATCACCTACCAGCACTCCCTCGGCTTCTTCCAGGTCAAACTGTTCGGCAATCTCAGGTGTTACCTGCTGAATATAAACACCAAGCCATGATCTTCTTACTTTTCCAAGAGTAATCAAATCATCAAGATTTCTTTTGGCAACATTAACCGGTATAGCAAAACCAATGCCCTGAGCATAAGGAATAATTGCAGTATTAATCCCTACCACCTCTCCATCAGTGTTTAACAATGGCCCGCCGCTATTGCCTGGATTAATAGCAGTATCTGTCTGAATAAGGTTACGATATTCCTGTCCTTCTGAACCGGCACTTATATTTCTACCTTTAGCACTTACTACGCCCATAGTAACGGTTTTTTCTAGTCCATATGGATTACCAATGGCAATAACTATTTCACCTACCCTCAAAGAATCTGAATCTCCTAATTCTGCTACTGGAAGCTCATTGGCATCGATTTTTACAATTGCCATATCAGAAGTAATATCAGAACCAACAACTTCACCAATAAATTCTCGTCCGTCCGATAATGTAATCTTAATCTCTTCTGCGTTATGAACAACATGTTCATTGGTTAAAATATGCCCTTCGGTATCGACAATAAAACCTGAGCCGGCACCTTTTTGTGGAATACGTCTTCTAAATTCTTCAAACTGTTCAAAAAAACGTTCAAAAAATGGGTCGCTGAATCTGCTATTAAATGGTGATGTTTCTACATAACGCACCACATCGATATTTACCACCGCAGGCCCTACTGTTTCAGAAATCTGGGCAATATCATCACTGAGGGATTTTAGGGATTGTTGTGCAAAGACTGTATTGGAAAAAGTTAACACAAAAAATAACAGCATTACAAAACATACTGTATATCTTTTTATAATATTATTGTTTATCATATTTTTTCCTCCTTATTTAAAACTTAATATTTTTATTTAATGATTTTGTTTACCTTAATCTATCTGTTTCTTAGGTAAAAATTATAAATAACTATTGACATAAGAATTCATCTCCTTTTTATAAAATTTATTATCTAATTTATAATTTAAGCAATTCCTATGCCAATCCAAATTATTTACTAAAATATCTTAATATTTTTTATAAAATATCAAAATATTTGCAATTTATATAATATTAACAGGTATATAATGTACATTTTGCACTATTTAAATGCTGTTTCTGATGATAAAGCAAAATACTGGAACTGTAGCAAGTGTTTTTATAGAAAATTTTTACTTTACTGTGAAATAATTTCTCGTTTTAAAAAGGATTGTGAAATAATTTCGCATTTTAAAAAATCTACCTGTCAAAATAAATACTCTTTCCGGTAGCTGAAAAGGGAATTCCCATTACAAAACTGGCTTCGATTAACCCTATTTTTTTTGCAACTACTCCTGCTCTGTACATAATTCGATTATCCACACTTAAAATACCAGCCATTTTTGCTGCCGAACCAATGGCTATACCCATATCCAATACCCGAAAAGCACATTGTGGTCCATCAAATTCCGGACCTTTGTGCTCTTTACATTCTTCGCAAGTAGCAAATCCACAGGCACCGCAATTAAGTCCTAAAGGTTGTGCATCTTTTAGTCCAATTAGTAATACTACCGGAGAATTTTTAACATTCTCCCCATCACGGTCAAAATTACGCTTATTGTTCTCGATACCATATTTTATCATTTCTTCACCCAGTTTGACTACTTCATCACCATAAAGTGTTTTAATTGTTACAAAATCCTTGCCTGCGGATTTAGGTGCTGTTCTAGCAGATAGTGCCATTAATTCTACTGAACTCCTAACTGCATCTATGGGATTTACATAACCTATTTTATCCATCATAAAATACTCCTTTGTGTAATTTAAAAATGATTATTTTGAAAAACAGACTTTATCAACTATTTTAGTTTAATTTATTATAAGCGATAACCTGAAATGTTTTCAACTTTCTATTAGTTGTCAATAACCATTTAACACTTACAGGAAAAGCAAATTCTGGCTGCAGCCGGCCTTTTTCTAACCAATGACGAGAACGAAGATTATTAAATTGCCCTTTGTTTGCCTTTATCACCAGTTGCAGATGACAGTTAACCACCTGACACTCATCAATGCCTTCTAATTGTCCTATTTGGAATTTTATTTTATCTAACCAGGATTTTTCTGGTAAAGGATAAATATTAATCAGGGCGATATTTCTACTCAAAGGGCCTATAATTTTCACATTTGCCTTTTCAGCATAAATACCAGTTCTCGAAATTCTATCCAAAAGCAGCTCATTAGCTTTATCAACTGCCTGCCCGTGATAAGATAAATTAATTAAGGGTTTCAATAAATGCTTCAACTTGCATCCTTCCCGATTTAAATTTTCTCCAATACGTTTTACCTTAATATTCAAATAATCAGCAATAATCTTAATATTCTCTTTTGTATAAGAAAATAATGGGGCGTAATAACCGCCATAAAAAGCAAATCCATATTGTCCCCAGCTGTCACTCTTATTAGAACCAGTCAAAATAATCTTATTTGGAAATTTATTTTTAATTAACCCTAACTTTATTTTTTTTGTACACAAATTGCAATCTGGACCACCCATCATTATGTCTATTTGCTCTTGTTCCCCTGTAATCACATTAAGCTCAATTTCTAATGTTTCACATATTTTTTGGATATTCTCCCTTGCTTTGTTATAAGTAAAATTACCAAAATCTACATTGGCAGCAATCAATTTTTTGTTACCAATAGCTAATCTGGCTAAATTAAGAGTAACTGTGCTATCCTGCCCACCAGAAAAAGCAACTACAGCATTTTTCTCCTGGGTATATTTTTTAATATTCTTAATTATTTTTTCGATTTCAACCGATGGTTTCTGCAACTTTTTTGCCTCTGGTTTTTTGTATTATAACAATCTGTGAAAAATTAGTTTTCGCATCCCAATATAATTTAATATAAAATTGAGATAGTCATAAGTATCAATAACTATCTCAATTTTAACAAATATATATTAATTAATCTTCTATAACTTAGAAACAGTCTTTAAAAATTAGTAATTCACTTTCAAGTTAATTAAACTTTTCTAAGTATTCAGGAAAAGAATATTCTTTATAATGCCCATCTTTTATATATTGAAGAACATTTATAAAATCAGCAACCGGTGCATAACCCGGCAATGGGGCAATACGCTCTCCATTGCTGCTTAAAAACCATATTGTCGGATTTGCATTTACCTGATATACCATTTGCGATAACTGTCTCTCGCTAATTTCTTCTCCATCTTTAGAAATAATTCTGGTAGAATCACTGTTTATTTTAACAATTGCAAAATTTTTATTCATTAAATTTTTAACCTGTTCATCTGAGAATGTTTCATCTTCAAGTTTTCTACACCAACCACAATTATTAGAATAAAAAAATATCATGGTAGGAATATTCTCAATTTTAGATTTCTTTATTGCCTGGTCGTAAGATAGCCATTTTAATTCATGAACAGTCGTGTCCTGGTTATTTTCAGATAAAGTAGTTGCATTACCTGGAATGCTGATAATTAAGATTATTAACATTGTTTTAAGAATTAATAAATTATATTTAGACCATTTTGTTCTAAAGCAATATTGTTTAGTCATAATTTTTACTCCTTATCTTGCTTTTGATTTTATATTAGTCTTAAATTATACCTTAATAATAATTGATGTCAATTATCAATTCAAATATTGGAGAATATGGCTATATTGTCAATAAATATCAGAACTCCTATTGTGATTAACAAAATTCCTCCGACTAATTCAATGATTCTAAAATACTTCTTAACCTTTATACTAAACTGGTAAAATTGATTTACCGCTAAAGCAGTCAACATAAAAGGGATACCCAGACCTAAAGAATATACAGATAATAAAGCCATCCCCTTGATAACTGTTTCCTGGGTACTTGCATATACCAATATTGCCGCTAAAATGGGACCGATACAGGGAGTCCAGCCAAAGGCAAAGGCAAATCCCATTATAAAAGGTGTTATAAATAAATTAAATGAGATATTTTGTCCGGTTTGAAATTTTTTCTGGAAATTTAAAAATGGTATATTGATGATACCAATCATGTGTAATCCAAAAATAATAATGATAATACCTCCCACTCTTTTAAACCAGACTGAATAAATCTGTAAGAACTGACCTATAAATGTTGCGGAGGCCCCCAAGAGTATAAAAACAAGTGAAAACCCAAAAATAAAAAATAATGCCCCTAACAGTACCCGCAACAGAGAATTGCTATTTGCTCTATCTTCATCACGCAACTCCTCTAAGGAAATCCCGGTTATAAAAGATATATATCCCGGTACTAAAGGCAGTATGCATGGAGAAAGAAATGACAATAATCCCGCCAAAAAAGCGGCAAAATATGAAACTTCCTGTAATAATAACATTTTTCCCCCTTTTTACTGATTCATTTTTGCTATTGTAACTCTTCAGTAATATTATTTATGATATATAACTTTATTTATCTAATATTAAAATCACTAAATTCCCCGGTATAGGGCAACCAGGTTACTATCACGTTCTCTACCCTTGCCATTCCTGGGCCTTCTTTGCACCATTCGAGCATCCGTGTTACTTTACCTTCACTCCCCTCGATAACAGCTTCTACATCTCCGTTCACCATATTTCTAATCCAGCCCTTTACTCCCAATTGACTAGCCATCTTTCTGGCATAATAACGAAAGGCCACTCCCTGTACCCTGCCCATCAATTGTACATATACTCTCACATTATTTTTACTGTAGTAATTATTTTTATCTTTAAACATAAGGTGTTCTCCGCAATATAAATGTCATTTGGTAAAATATACCATGTGTTTTGATTCAATTCAATAACATTAATTGAAATGATTCTGATTTACTTTTTTTAAAAGATTTATAAATTTAATTTATTTGTAATAGAGTATTTATAGTAATTAGTATTATTTTAACATTATTGTTTTTTGTTTTTCATTCTTTTTGACATTACTGAAAAAAAGTGCTAAACTTTACAATTAATCAAAAAGAATATTACCTGCTAACAGCCTAAAAAGTATTTATTGCAAGTGCTTTAACAATATTTGCAAATAATATTGATATTTTAAGCTATCGATGGTTAATAAAAGTTTAAACATTGTAAACTTATTTACAAATTATATAACTATATAATATATATGATATATGTTTAACTTATCCTCTTGTATATATCTGAGATAATGATTTTTATATTTACATATTTATAAAATTTTGTAAATAATATTTTTATTACACTTGATTATTCTTAATAGCTTTATTCTTAGTATTACTCAATTATTTTTTGCTAGTTTTTGGTAATATTTGGCAATATCTGAAAAATAGGGGGGTGTTAATTATAAAAAGATAAGGAATTTAATTTTATTTAAATTTAATACAACTAGTTTAACTTGATTTACTTAGCATTGCTTTCTTATATTTTATTATTAATTTAAGGAGATAAAAAAATGAGTGATAATGGAAGAGGACATTGGCAGACACGGGCCGGCTTTGTCGCAGCTGCCGCCGGTTCAGCTATCGGGTTAGGAAATATATGGCGTTTTCCTTTTATTACCGGTAGATATGGCGGCGGAGCATTTGTTCTGGTCTATATACTTTTGTTAATCTTTATTGGTTATCCTGTTATGAACTCTGAGCTAATTCTGGGGCGCAAAACAGAAAAGAACCCTGTTGGTGCCTATAAGGCGCTTGCTCCTGGAAGCCCCTGGGCTATTGCTGGCTTTATGGGTGTTGCAGCTGGTTTTATTATTCTTTCTTACTATTCAGTCGTAGCTGGATGGGCTATTTCTTATATATTTAAATCCGGGGCTTACATGGCGGCCGGTGCGGATACTGCTGCTATCTTTGTTGGCTCAATTACCTCAACATTCGGGGGCATTTTCTGGCATACCCTATTTATGGCCCTATGTATTGCTATTGTTGCTGGTGGTGTTGAACAGGGAATTGAGAAATGGTCTAAAATATTAATGCCTGTTCTTTTAGCTTTGCTTATTATTTTGATTATTCGCTCTGTTACCCTGCCTGGAGCTGGAGAAGGTTTATCTTTCTATCTAAGACCGGATTTTAGTGCATTCACAGGTGAAGGATTCCTGGCTGCTCTTGGACAGGTCTTCTTTACACTAAGCTTAGGCATGGGTGCGATGATTACCTACGGCAGTTATCTCAAAAAAGACGAAGACTTACCATTAAATGCTAAATATGTTGTGGGAGCCGATACTATTATTGCTTTATTAGCTGGTTTTGTTATCTTCCCGGCAGTGTTTGCTTTTGGATTAGAGCCAGCAGCGGGTCCGGGGCTTACCTTTATTACTATACCAGCCGTATTTGCTCAGATGGGAGCTGCAGGACATATCTTTGGCATTATCTTCTTTGCCCTGTTGACTATTGCTGCACTGACCTCTGCTATATCTCTTCTTGAGGTAGTAGCTGCCTACTTTATTGATGAAATAAAATGGGACCGCAAAAAGGCAACAGTCATTATGGGTATCATCATCTGGTTACTTGGAATTATTCCTTCTTTAGGCTATAGCACTCTGTCACACATCACCCCAATTATGGGTATGGACCTCTTAGATTCTTTTGATTTTGTTGCTAACAATATACTGCTTCCTTTAGGAGGATTACTGATAGCCGTGTTTATCGGATGGTTCTGGGGTACTGACAAAGCCCTGGAAGAAGCTAACCGCGGTGCTAGCACAAAATTAGGTTCCAGCTATTCTTTCCTGATTAAATATGTAGTTCCAATTGCAGTGTTTATTGTATTCTTAAATAGTGTAGGAATTCTGGGATAAAAATTACTAAATAAACAATAAAAAACCTGGAAATCGAAAGTTTCCGGGTTTTTTTATTGTTTTGGTTAAAAATTAAAGGCAAGCTGGATAGTTTTGGTGTTCATTAATATTAATATATATAACATATCTAATAAGGTTTACTCTCAGGCATTGCTTAGTAAAGCTAATTCTTTAGAAATAATATTGGCAGTTCCAATTTTAATTGCCAAAAAATTCTTGATATTTTTGTTTTCATGTGTTCTAATACTGCAGCGGGCGTCAAATTCTGGTCTTGAGAAGCAACTTCTTCCTGGGTTAATGATAAAATCTTCTCACTTCCTATTCTTAAGTTGCTTTGCTCTTCAACTGAATATACTACTATCTCATATGGCTCCAGATTAAGTCTTAAATTCTTATCTAGTTTTGATTTTACGTCTTCCATCTTCTCACAGAGCAATTCTTCTTCTCTGCCAGTAAATTTTAGAATCTCTTCATTGTTGATAAATATTTGAGCAATCATTTCATCATTATCCGTTCTCTTGCATTCTCCTCTAACAGAAATATAGTTAGTGGTTAAACGTCGATTTATCTCAATTCCATTTTCAATTAAATATTGTTTTACATTTTTAAGTCGAACTTCTATATCGGGATGGGTCTGGAAAATCCCCAAATTTTGACCTGGTTTTAATAATTGTTCACTACTAATTCTTTCAAAATAAGTCAACAATGCTATCGGATGGTAATCCGTACTCTTCTTTAGTAACTCAAGGGCTGTTAAATCAGCCTCTTCTTCGTATTCTCTACGATAATTGTTAAGTACGGTAATGGTTGTTAACTCCCCCAGAAGTCCTATTGCCGGATCTCCGGTCAATAATATCGCAAATAATTCTACTAATTTCATTTTGCGATTGTCCTGCATCTGTTTTATGGAATGTTGATGAATAATATGCCCCATTTCATGGGCAATTACTGCTGCCAGCTCATCATCAGAGTGGATGTGTTCAAATAAACCAGCTGTCAAATAAATAAAACCACCGGGAAAGGCGAAAGCATTCGGGTCATCCCTATCAATGATATTAAATTGATAATTTATCTGTTCAATCTCGGAAATCTCTTTCAAATCTTCACCTATACGATACACCTTTTCCAAAAGTTCTTCATCTTCGATAAAATCATATTGCCTTTCAACTCTTGCAGTCATTCTCTTCCCAATTTTTTCTTCTTTCTCATAATCGCGTTCAGAACCGGAAGTACAAAGAGTTGCAGTTAATATAACAAAAATAATAATAAATATTTTTACTGATATTTTGCTTTCTTTATATTTCATCATAACTGTATTGCCCCCAAATAATTCACTATAATTGTCACAATATTAATTTACTCAACCGCTCAAATACCTTTAATACATCATCGTTTTTATCAAACTTGCCTGCTGCCCAAAATTTTGAACCCCCTCCTGCTCCATTGAATTCACTAATAACCTGTTTCATTATTTCCCCAGCATTAATATCAAGCTCTTTTGTGCAGGCTAGAGTTATTACAGGCTGAGGTTTTTTTGCTCCAAGAATCACAACACATTTTTGTTCATTTATAAGTATAAAAGATATCTGGCGAAGAATAGATTCGGATTTTTCATCAAATAATCTACTTATGACCGGGTAACCTTTTTCCTCATGAAAATAATTATTTCTTAATTCCTGTGCATGGTAATTAATTAATTCCTTTTCCATGTTACGGTATTCTTTAATTAATCTTTTCTGTTCCATTGTTGCCTGTGCGACTTTATATTCTAACTGGTTAACACCGGTTGTAAAAAATGTAGAAAGGTTTTTAGTAATCCGGTGTTTGTTTTGATAATCAGATAACGCGCGATGACCGCATAAAAAAGATATTCTACTTTTATCCTTACGATTTTCCCAACCAATTATTTTTATTATTGCTAATTCTGCAGTATTATTACAATGCGTTCCACCACATGCAGTACATTCAACTCCTGTAATTTCTACTATTCGCAACTGTTCCTGCATTTTTTTTTGTTTCTTTCGTAATTCAAGAGATATGTTACTTTTCTCTACTGCATAGTACTGATAGATTGGTTTATTAGAATAAATTATTTCATTAGCCATTCCTTCTATTCTTTCTACCTTCTTTTCATCAAGAGTCGTGGAAGGAATATCGATAGTGCATATCTCTTCACCCATATGAAAGGACAGTGTCTCTTTTTGCCAAACTTTTATAAAAAGAGCTGACAGGACATGTTGCCCACTATGCTGTTGCATGTGGTCAAATCGAGAATTCCAGTCTATCTCCCCGGTTATAGTATCCCCCCGCTTAACTGGTATCTCGCCATCTATATAATGAAAAATATTTTTTCCCATCTCCTGTACATCAATAACTGGATAACCTTCTATTATTCCAGTATCGCAAAGTTGCCCTCCTGCATTCGGATAAAAACATGTCTGATCTAATATCAGGACGGTATTACCTTGTTTGTAATCCTTTTCAAGTACCTTTGCCTTAAATTTTGTCTTATAAGAATTATTATGGAATAGTTTTTTAGTCATTATTGTCTCCGCTCTTGTTTTTGAATCTCATATTTTTCCTCTGGTGATAAGAACACATATTTTATTTTATCATAAACAAAAAATCTCCTGAAAATACCAGGAGATTTTTTATATAATTCCATACTGTTTATTTAATTTTTTAATAATAAAATATTTTTATCAGGCCAATACTAACTCATCTTCTATGTACTCTTCTTTTCTGAGTTTTGAAAATTGTTTTAATAAATAATCTATAGTCACGCCATCTCTTTGTTTGCCGGATATATCCAGGATTATTCTGCCACGATCCATCATCATCGTTCGATTTCCAAGCCTTAATGCTTCCTGCATATTATGTGTAACCATAATTGTGGTTAGATTTTTTTCTTTTACTATACCCTGGGTAATTTTTTGTATTGTTTTACTAATTTCGGGATCAAGCGATGCAGTATGTTCATCAAGTAAGAGTATTTTTGGGTCAAACATAGTTGCCATCAATATTGTTAATGCCTGTCTTTGTCCTCCCGATAGTAAAGAAACCTTTTTAGTTAGCATATTCTCTAATCCCAGGTTTAATCGTGCCAGCTTTTTACAGAAAAATTCTCTTCTCTGGGAAGTAACACCCGGGCGTAATCCGCGTCCAAAACGTTTAATTGACAGAACCAGGTTTTCTTCAATGGTCATTGAAGGAGCTGTTCCCATTAATGGATCCTGAAAAACCCGGCCAATATATTTTGCCCGGTAATGTTCAGCTTTTTTACTCACATCCTGGTTATCTATTCTCACAAAGCCGTTATCGGGCAAAAGTGTACCGGCAATTATATTTAACAGGGTTGATTTTCCTGCACCATTACTCCCAATTACGGTTACAAAATCACCTTCAGAAATATGTACATTAATTCCTTGCAGAGCAATGACTTCGTGTGAACTGCCCCTGGCAAAACATTTGTGAATATTTTTTAAATGTAACACGACTCAAATAACCTCCTCTTTTTATTTATTTTCCATTCCATTGGAACCATTGGAGGCTACAATAGCTCTAATTCTTCCTCTGAACATGGGGAAAGTCAAGGCTATTACCACCAATACTACAGAAATCAATTTTAAATCTCCAGGTTGAAAACCGAGACGATAACCATATCTCAAAGCGACCATTACAGTTGCACGATATATTATTGAACCCAGAATTACACTAAAAGTCATCCAGCCAATACTACCATTTTTGATTATACTATGGCCAATAATTACTGATGCCAAACCAGCTACGATTGTTCCAATACCCATCCCGACATCTGCAAAACCAGAATATTGAGCAAAAAGAGAGCCTGATAGAGCAACCATTCCATTGGAAATACAAAGGCCAATTATTTTTGTAAATTTTGTATCAACTCCCAGGCTTCTAATCATCTGTTCATTATCACCTGTTGCCCTGATAGCCATTCCTAATTCGGTGCTCAAAAAATAATCCAGCAATATTTTTACAAGAAGTACTATAAATAGAAAGAGTACAGGAGTTAACTGGTCATGTGAAAATGAAGGTAATAAACTTTTAATATTATCAAGTATTGTTATTTTACCTAAAAGTGGAATGTTTGATTTTCCCATAATTCTCAAATTAACCGAGTAAAGCAGGGTCATTGTTAATATGCCGGATAGAAGGTTGGTAAATTTTAACCTGGTATGGAAAAATGCAGTCAACCCACCTGCCAGTACACCACCAATAATCGCCCACACTATTGCTATTAGTGGATGCCCCCCGGAAAAAATAATTTTAGCAGTAATTGCCGCTCCCAGGGGGAAACTTCCATCTACTGACAAATCAGGAAAATCCAATATCTGAAATGTTATATATACTCCCAATGCCATAATGCCAAACACAAGTCCTTGTTCTAATGCATGAAATACTAAGCTCCAGGTCATATTCTGTTAACTCCCCTCTTTCTTATTATGTTGCTTATTTTTCTCTATTCCAGGACATACCACTTAATACAATACTGTCAACCTCTTCCAATAATTCTAAAGGTATTTCCAGGCCTAATTGCTCTGCAATATCCAGGTTAATAACAAATTTCAAATCTTCTGGTTCCTCTAATTTACCAATAGGTATTTCAGTTGGTAACTTGCCCTCTAAAACCTGTACTGCCTTTTCTGCACTTTTCTGTCCAAGAGTAAAGTAGTCAATTCCAAAAGAAGTTAATCCTCCCTCCGGAACAAAAGTAGGGTCAGCTACAATGATTGGGATTTTTTCTTCCAAAGAAACTTTTACAATAGAACTAAAGGCAGAAACAGCAACATTATCTGTAACGATATAAAACATGTCAATCCTTCCTGCCAGTGATTGAGCTGCCATTAATACCTCACTGGAATTACTTGCAGTTACCTCTACTAATTCCAAACCAAGTTCCTGGCATATTTCGCGGGATAATTCAACCTGTACTACAGAGTTGGCCTCCCCAGCATTATAGATAGTGCCCACACGGGTTGCTTCAGGGAAAAATCTTGGTATTAACTTTAACTGTGCTTCGTTGGGAGCTGCATCAGACATACCGGTTATGTTGTTTCCCGAGCTTTCCCATCTCTCGGCAATATTTGCTGCAACTGGATCAGTAATTGCTCCTATAATGATTGGTATCTCACTGGTTACCTGCGCTGCAGCTTGGGCAATTGGAGTAGAAATCGCTACAATTATATCTACATTATCATCTTTAAACTTTTGAGCAATAGAAATAGCGTTACTAAACTCTCCCTGGGCATTTTGGAAATCATAGATAACATCTTCACCAGCAAGGTAACCTGCTTCTTCCATTCCTGCAACAAAACCATCCCGACAATTATCCAGTGCCGGGTGTTCTACAATCTGGCTAATTCCTATTTTTAGGGGTGCAGCACAAACAGTTCCACTCATTAATAGCAAAGCAACTGCGAAAAATATTACGCTACTAATCATAAAAACGGTTGATTTTTTTAAATTCATTCTCATTTTATTTTCTCCTTTTTTTATAAACTTCTTAATTTTAAGATTTTTAAAAATCTATTTAAATTTAATCATTAACCATCCCCTTTCTTTTAGACAAATAAAAAACCACGAATGCTTTATACACCCGTGGTTAAAAAAATAAAAACCACAGGAACTTACCTGAGGTAAATGCCTGCGGTTTATCAGCTAATTAATTCTTATTAACTACTATTAAACCCGATGGCACTTACCTCGGATATAATAGTAATAATAATTATTTATTTTCTTTTTAAACATATTTTTATTCATGATTAAACATTCTTTATAATTATTTTTACATATTTTACCTGTTAACGACTGAAAAGTCAATCAAATAAAGCAATATTTTTTTATAATTAATTAAGTAAAGATAAACAGGGTTGCTAAAATCCTTGAATAATTATAATGAAAAAAATCTTTCAGCATTTTCAGTGGTTAGCTTCGCTACTTTTTCTATCCTTTCCCCTTTGATTTCGGCAATTTTTTCAGCAATTATGGGAATATATTTTGGTTCATTAGGTTTACCCCGAAATGGTACAGGTGTAAGAAAAGGAGAATCTGTTTCTAATAATATGTTTTTCAGGGGAATCTCTTTAACAATATTGACCAATTCTCGGGCATTTTTAAAGGTAACAACTCCCCCAATTCCAAGATAATATCCATTTTTTACACACCATTGAGACATGTACCTGTCACCTGAGAAACAATGCAAAACAACTCTCATGTTTTTTGCCTTTTCTTCTAATATTTTCATAGTATCGTAATGGGCATCCCTGTCATGAATAATTAGTGGTAAATTATATTTTCTGGCTAAATCTATCTGTTCCCTAAATGCTTTTTTCTGTTCTTCTTTGCTGCTATGCTGGTAATAATAATCCAGTCCAACCTCACCAAGGGCTACATTTTTGGGATTTGACAGCATTTTCTCCAATTGGGAATATTCTTCTTCCTTCATTTTCTTGCTTTCATGTGGATGAAAGCCAATTGCTGTAGAAACATTTTTATATTGTGCTGCATAACCCATGTTCTTCTTGCTTGATTCCAAATCAACACCAATAGTAATAACCTTCATAACACCTTTTTTCAAAGCATCATTTAGAACCTCATCCGGTTCTCTTTTTAGCATATCCAGATGGGCGTGTGTTTCGATAAATTGTTTATTAATTGTGAGTCTCCTTCCCTATCAACCTATAAGCTATTTTATTCTTATGAATATATTTTAAACATTTAATAATTATATTATAAAAATTAATCTTTTTCATCCAAACGTTTAACAATGTTTATTAACCAGAACATCTATGGAAAAAACACTGCAGTTTTAATTTTTAATTGACAATTTAAATAAATTCATTGACAATTTGTATGGGTGTGATATATGATTTTGGGAAAGATATCTTTAATCTAGTACGAGATACTAGAAAGGTTTGCAAAAAATGAAAAATACTAAAAACAATAACTTTATAAGTACTGATGAAGCCATTATAACCTTTTCGCTTTAAATGCGAAAAGGTTTTTTTATGGGTAAAACTTTAATTTAGTCCTGGTGAGGCTAAAAAGGAGGATTTTTTATATGATAAAAGGCAAAAGTTTAATCGAGGCTAATGATTTTTCAATAGAAGAAATAGATGATTTATTAAATTTTGCCGGGAAAATAATCGCCCGGGAGAAAGATTATTCTGATTTATGCAAAGGTAATTTGATTGCAACACTGTTCTATGAACCTTCTACCAGAACAAAATTTAGTTTTGAATCCGCTATTCTAAGATTAGGGGGACAGGTAATAGGTTTTGCCGATGCCATGACTTCCTCTGTATCGAAGGGAGAAAGCCTTATAGATACTATTCAAACCATCTCCGGTTACGCGGATTTAATCATCATGAGACACCCCAAAGAAGGAGCCCCTAAATTAGCTGCAAAATTTTCAAAAACTCCAATCATAAACGGTGGTGATGGTGGTCATCAACATCCTACTCAAACTCTGACTGATTTATTAACAATTAATCAGCTAAAAGGTTCAATTTCTAATTTCACTATTGGATTATGCGGAGATTTAAAATTCGGGAGAACAACTCACTCTCTAGCAAAAATACTTTTACAGTATCCTGGTATAAAATTTGTATTCATTTCTCCTGAAGAGCTCCGAATACCAGATTACTTTAAAGCTGAAATTGGCAATGACAGGTTTGAAGAAACTAATTCTTTAGAGAGCAGCATTGCTCAGCTGGATATTTTATATATGACCAGAATCCAAAAAGAGCGATTTTTTAGTGAAGAAGAATACCTGCGACTAAAGGATTCTTATATTCTGGATAACAATATAATGAAAATGGCAAAAAGTGATATGATTGTCATGCATCCACTACCCAGGGTAAATGAAATAGCAGAAGAAGTAGACCAGGATGATAGAGCTGTTTATTTTCAACAGGCCAAATATGGCATGTATATAAGAATGGCCTTAATATCCAAAATACTTGGGAAAGGGAGAAAATTATGATAAATGTCTCAAAATTAAAAAAAGGCATCGTTATTGACCATATTAAATCAGGTAACGGGTATAAAATTTTTCGCCAATTAGGACTGGACAAACTGGAGGATACAGTGGTATTGCTAAAAAATATCCCTTCCAAAAAAATGCAAGTCAAAGATTTAATTAAGATTGAAAATGATATTTACCTTGATTTAACCGTGCTCGGCCTAATCGATTCAGGGGTCACTATAAATATAATAGAAAATGGCCAGAAAAAGAAAAAAATTAAATTAGAACTTCCCAGAAAAGTATACGGGATTTTAAAATGCAAAAATCCCCGATGTGTCAGTACCATTGAAAATGTT
Organism: uncultured Atribacterota bacterium; assembly: GCA_964636625.1. Classification (GTDB taxonomy): domain Bacteria; phylum Atribacterota; class Phoenicimicrobiia; order Phoenicimicrobiales; family Stramentimicrobiaceae; genus CAZWUL01. The sequence goes on from CAZWUL010000005.1 coordinate 32,976, forward strand.
GGTGATATTGAATTTACCCTGGTTAACCCCGCTACAAGAGAATATCAATGCGAATACTGTCACGAAAATACAAAACTATAGGAAAGAATGATGCCAATACTCTTTAAAGATATAAGAATTATTGATTCCGATACCGATAGAAATGCAAATATTTTAATCACTGATTTTTCGTGTGTTCCAATAAAAAATCCAGATTTAAAAAGTAGTTTTACAGAAATTGCTGGTGGAGAAAACCTGGCCTTATTGCCATCTTTTTTGGACTTGCATTGCCACCTGAGGGATCCGGGATATACTTATAAGGAAGATTTGGAATCTGGAAATCGCGCAGCATTATCCGGTGGGTTTACAACTATTTGCCCTATGGCTAATACCATGCCGATCTGCGATAATCCTGCTACAATTAAATATATCAGGAATAAAGCTAAATCTTTGAGTATGTGTGAGGTAATTCCTATTTCTGCAGTCACCAAAGGCCTTAATACAGAGCAAATGGTTGATTTTGCAGCTATGACTAAATACACCAGGCTTTTCTCCAATGACGGAGAGCCGATTACTGATAAAAAAATAATGATTGATGCCTTGCAGTCTTCTTTAATATACAACTTCAAACTACTTACCCACTGTGAACCGGAAGCAGAAATGATTGAACGTGACCTTGATTTATTAAGATTATATGGAGGTAATTTGCATATCTGCCATGTGAGTAAAAAAGAAAGTGTTGAATTAATAAGAGCTGCAAAAAAAGACGGGCTAAATGTTACCTGTGAAGTAACCCCCCATCATTTATTTAGTTATGGACTGGATTATATTGTGCATCCCCCTTTTCGAGGGAAAAAAGATACAGAAGAACTACTTGTGGGAATTCTTGACGGCACTATTGATATTATAGCCACTGACCATGCACCTCATAGCAAGACTGATAAAGAAAATGGAGCTCGTGGCTTAATAGGGTCAGAACATGCCTTTTCTCTTGTCTATACAATTTTCAAGAAAAATAATATCGATATTAGATTACTTAGCAAATTGATGTCAGCTGCCCCGGCTAAAATTTTAAATAAAAAAGTAATAAAATTCAATCAAAAGGCTAATGCGGATCTGATTCTGGTAGACCTTACAAAAAAATATAAAATTGGAGAAAAAAGAATAAATTCCAAATCAAAAAACACACCTTTTATAGGCCAGACTGTACACGGGGAAATACTGATGACTATTAAAAATGGAGAAATTAAATATGATAATAGATAGACTATATAAATTAGTTAATGATAGAGGCCCTATCTGTATCGGACTCGATACAAGCCTGGACTTTCTGCCTGAATATATCAAAAACAACAAAGATTTATCTATTGATGACAAAATATTTCTTTTTAATAAAAATATAATAGATAATACTTTTGATATCACCGCATGCTACAAAATCCAGATTGCCTACTATGAGGCTCATGGCATAAAGGGGTTGCTTGCCTACCAAAGAACCCTTTCTTATATCAGGCAAAAAAAGGGAATCATCATCGCCGATATAAAAAGAGGTGATATATCTGCCACTGCGGAACAATATGCAAAGGCACATTTTTCAGGAGATTTTGAAGCTGATTTTCTAACTATCAACCCTTACATGGGAATAGATGCCGTAAGGCCTTATTTTAAATACCTGGATAGCGGGGAAAGAGGACTTTTTATATTAGCAAAGACATCTAATCCCAGCTCTAAAGATTTTCAAGAACTAAAAACAGAAGGAAAACCTCTTTTTTTGCATGTTACCGAAAAAATTGAAGAATGGGGAGAAAAATATAGAGGTAATTCTGGATTTAGCGCCATAGGTTCAGTAGTGGGCTTGACCTATCCTGATGAATTTCTAATGATTAAAAAAAATGCAAAACACACTTTTTTTCTAATTCCCGGTTACGGGAGACAAGGCGGCAGCGGTAAAGACCTGGCAAAAATTTTTAATAAAAACATTAATGCAGTCATTAATTCATCCAGAGGGATTATCGCTGCTCACAAAGGAGTAGACGAAACAGAAAATTTTGTTAGAATCACCAGGCAAAAAGTTGTTGAGATGAAAAAGGATATATTGCAATGGCTTTAATAAAATATAATAAACCTTTAAAAGATAATTTCTATTTGTTGAAAATTGCCGGAAAATATAAAGCCATAATGGGACAATTTTTTATGATTAGGAAAGACAGTCAAGCTATGTTTTTAAATCGCCCCATGAGTGTCTATGATTTGGAAGATGATGGAATTATTTTCTTATACAAAAAAGTTGGTAAAGGTACTGCTGTTTTAGCTGATTGTAAAAGAGGCGATAAAATAAATATTTATGGACCATACGGTAATGGGTTTCCGATAGAAGTAAAGAAAAATATTGCCCTGGTTGGCGGAGGGACCGGAATTGCTCCCCTTTTTTTTACCCTAAAACAATTAAAAAAACATTGCAAAGAATATACAGTTGACATCTTCCTCGGCTTACAGGGAAAAAATGATTTCGAATCAGCTTTCGAACTTTATGCTGATTATCTGCTGGTAAATTATGGACAGTTTATCACTGATTTTGTGCCATATGAAAAATATAACACTATTTTCAGCTGTGGCCCGGAGTCAATGATGAAAAAAATTGAAAAACAGGCAAGAAGATTCAATATTGACCATTATGTGTCCCTGGAAAAGAGAATGGCTTGCGGGGTTGGGGCCTGTCTTGTCTGTACCTGCCAAACAAAAAAAGGCAATAAGCGAGTTTGCAAAGATGGACCTGTCTTTAGTGGAAAGGATATTTTTTAATGAGTGATTCACTGGAAATAAAATTTTCGGATATTCACTTGAAAAATCCAATTATAATGGCATCAGGCACTTTTGGTTTTGGTCGGGAATATGCTGAAATATATGATATTGAAAAATTAGGGGGTATTGTCAGCAAAGGTTTAACTTTAAATCCTCGAGGCGGGAATCAGGGTATTCGGATATGGGAAACTTCTTCAGGTTTGCTCAACAGCGTGGGTTTGGAAAACCCCGGTATCCAGTCCTTTATAGAAAAGGAACTCCCTTATATGCAATCCCTGAACCTGGTTCATATTATAAATATCAGTGGAACAAATCTGGAAGATTATGTAAAAGCCTGTGATAGAATCTCCAGGGAAAAAGTTAATATGATTGAACTTAATATATCCTGCCCGAATGTTAAAGAAAACAATATTCCCTTTGGTATCAAAGAAAAAACTACTAAAAAAGTCGTTAGAGAAGTACGGAAAGTTACAAAGGTTCCCCTTATGGTAAAGTTAAGTCCCGATGCAGATGATATTATCAGGATAGCTAGAGTTTGTGAAGAAGAAGGTGCAGATGCAATATCACTAATTAACACTTTTAAGGCTTTTGCTATTAATATAAAAGAAAAAAAGAAAATTTTCGACAATACTTATGCAGGTTTATCAGGACCATGTATCAAACCAATTGCCCTGCGAATGGTGCATGAAGTAGCCAGCCAGGTCAAAATACCGGTAATGGGCATCGGGGGAATAGTTGATTACCAGGATATTTTGGAATTTTTGATGGCTGGTGCCCAGGCAGTACAAATTGGAACAGCAAACTTCCTCAATCCAAAAGCAGGAGAAATTATAATTAAAGATTTAGAAAAATATTTAATAGATAATAATATTTTAAATATTTCAGATATTATAGGTATTATTGATTAAAAGGAGAATAATTATGGACAATACCAGGATGTTACAGATTTTAGAAGAAACGGGTGCTTTATTAAAAGGACATTTTTTACTCTCATCCGGAAAGCATTCTAATAGATATATACAATGCGCAAAAGTATTGAGATATCCCTGGCATGCAGAACAGATTATAAAAGTTCTGTGCAAAAAAGTTAAAAACATAGACATTAATACCATAATCGGCCCGGCAATTGGTGGAATTATTACCTCTTATGAAATGGGTAGACAACTTAAAATTGAATCAATATTTACCGAAAGGGTTAATGGAAAAACCGTTTTACGGCGTGATTTTTCAATCACAAAAGGCTCCAATATCCTAATAAGTGAGGATGTTATTACTACCGGCAAATCTACATTGGAAGTAAAAAATTTAGTAGAAGAAATGGGTGCTAAGGTACTGGGAGTTGCCTGCATAGTTGATAGGAGACCAGAAGGTATAAACCTGGGGCTAACCGTATACAGTGCAATCAAATTAAAGATTGAAATTTATAATGAAAAAGAATGTGCCTTATGTAAACAGGGAATCAAGCTGGAAAAGCCAGGCAGCAGGCTCATAAGTCAACCTTAAAATCATTTTTTGTTAAAATGTTCCATCTCTATTACATGTAATTCATGCTCGCTAAGTCCAAAATAATGGCCTATTTCATGTAATACAACCCGTTTTATGTCATCTTTTACTGCCTGGGAATTTTTATTTTTATTTAAGATTGGTTTTCGAAAAATAGTAATGCGATCTGGCATCACATTGCGATAGTGTATTCCACGCCGGGTGACAGGCACCCCCTGATAGAGTCCCAATAATGAATAAGGAGATTTATGCCCAAGGCTTCTTAGGGTTTGTTCATCGGGAAAATCTTCGATATGGATGCTGACATTTTCCATTTTTTCCCTGAAATACTCAGGCAATTCATTGATTGCTTTTACTACCAGTTCTTCAAATTGTTCTTTATTTATCATTTTTCCTCATTATTTATTTGTCTGTTTTATTTCTTGCACAAATTTATCGACCATTTCTGAGTGAAACATTTTCTTTATATCACGTGCTGTAATATTTATAACAGCTATCGGTTTCTGGGCAGATAATTTCTCCATAGCCAGAAAAACCGGCTTTGGATCAGAACCCAAACTGGTGCAAAAAAAAGCTACTTTCTTTAACTTACTCCGATATTTCCTCAAAAAACTCCGGATTGGAGTAGCCATATTATTAGCCCAAATAGGAGTTCCAATAACTATAGTGTCATATCGAGAAGGGTCTTTCTCCAATTCATTTATGGGGATGGTTTTTCTAAAATAGGCTTCATTTCCACTATTTATAAAACCAAATATCCCTGCCCTGTTTTTATTATCTTTTATTTCTTCCAAATCTGCATTAATTTTTAAGCCAATTTGCTTTGCTATTTTTTGTGTCTTACCGGAACGAGAATAATAACAAATGAGTGTATTCATAGACTTTCCTTCCATTTATTTTAAAACGATAAAAATGTTTTATAGCTATAGCAATTGTATATTTTAACTATATTTATATTATTGTATACGATACCAGCGTATTCCTCCAGGTTGAACTTTTCCTCTCCCTCTGGTGGCATTCTTTACAATCTCTGCAATCCACTTCTTACATTTTTCTGGAAGATATGCCTTTATGCTTATTATTTCCCTATACTGTATATCATCAATACGGCCAGCCTGACTTTCAATTGATTGCATGATATTTCCCAGTGCCTGGTATTCTATATTCTCAATTATAAATTCGCGCAATGGCATTTTTTTTGCCTTTCCAGCAGCTCGTAGACCCCTTAATGCAGTCAAGCGGTAAGCCTGGACAAGCCCGCTGATTCCAAGTTTAATCCCACCAAAATAGCGGCTAACAACTACCATTACATTGGTTACTTTTTCCTTTTTTATAGCCTGTAATATGGGTGGACCCGCTGAATTAGCAGGCTCTCCACCATCTGAGTATTGTTCTATTGCTTTTTCACCTACCCCATATTTATAAGCCCAGCAATGATGAGTAGCATCAGGGAACTGCTTTATAATAGATTTAAGAAATAACCTTGCTTCTTCCTCATTTTTTATTTCCTCAATCGAAGCAATAAAACGACTTTTTTTTACTGTATTCTTAGTTTCTATAGGGTTGCTTATAGTTTCATAGTAGCTAGTAATATCCATACCGTTTGGATTATCTCCGTTTTATGTTTATATCCAGATCTTTATATTAAATATCCTGGTAATATTTTTTATTACTATTTATTTGATTGCTGGAAATACTCCATAAAATGAACTATATTTTTTCGTGAATACATTGATAAAATTAAAGTTTTTTCGTGTTCATCAATTTGATATCTGATAAAAACCCGGTTATCAGGAGGAGACAAAAAAGATAATAATGTACTCTTTTTTACAGGTAAGCTTATATCTTTTACCTGTTTCCACATTATATTAAAAACAAAATTATCCTCTGCACTTCCTGCTCTACTGCTGTTTGTTCCCATTAATGATGCCAGCCAACTTCTCTTTGGAAAAGTCTCAAAATAGAACGCACTTTTTGTATAGTAAAACAGCCCCCAGGTTTTTTCTTTTAACCCCTGGTATCCACTAATATATTCACTCATATCTTTTCCTTGAATTTTTTCACCCAGCTCTTCTTCTTTTTTTCCCCAAAATTTTTCAACATCTTTTTGGTTATTATCTGTAGCCAACTTTCCCTCCTTGGGTAATAGTTAAGATTAGATATTTTTTCAGAAGAAACTTAATAAAAATATCTTATCAAATTCTAACATACCATAATTTTTCTTCAAATAAATAATAAATATCGCACCCGCATAGCGGGTGGCTTTAAGAACCCCTGAAAGGGATTTAACTTTTTAGCTCTTTTCCTTTCGATTTTTTATTTATACCTTTAGCCATAATCTTTCTTAAGCAATAGTATTTCCAGCTTTGGACTTCAGGTGAAATATTATTATCTATCTTATTTTAATCTTTTTATGGTAAAAGCATTTTATTTAATTAATTGTTATTTTTGATTTATTTGATTTGAGGATATAACTTTTGCTCCAGCTTTTTCCATTTCAGAAAATTTTTTATCGATTTCTCCCTTTTCCTTGGAAAAAGTTGCTATAGCATCTCTGATTAAAAATACCTTAATACCTTCTCTCAAAGCATCTAAAGCAGATGATTTAACACAAAACTCTAGTGCAATTCCGCAAATATATAATTTTTCTATTTCCTTTTCTCTTAAATAATCTAACAATTTAATATTTGTTGCTTCGAAGGCAGAATAACCATCATCCTTATTATCTGTTCCCTTGTAAAAAATTTTATTAATTTTCTCATCTTCCAGAGCAGGATGAAATTCAGCCCCCCTACTATCAGCTACACAGTGAGCTGGCCATTTTCCAAAGTGTACTGTTTGACTTGGATGCCAGTCTTTTGAAGCCATTACCAAATCAAATCTATCTATAATTTTATTAATAACAGGAATCACCTGCTCGGCACCCTCTACCGATAGAGAGCCACCTTTTAAAAAATCATTTTGCACATCAATAATCAGCAAAGCTTTCATTTTTAACTCCTTTCTTAGCATCATTAATAATAATTGGCTAGATACCTATTTCTTCGCTCATATTCCAGGCAAAAACCCGGACTTTTTCTTCTATGTTCGGTATTTTCTTAACTGTTCCCGGGTCATTGGCAATTGCCATTAAACAAAAATAAGGGGGTAGGTGGAAACCTTTATTAACATTCAAAGCCCCGATTAATTGCATGGCAACATTTTCACTGCCCGAATTTCCGGAAACAATAATTGAAAAAAAGCTTTTTTTATAAAAATTCACCCGCTTATATAATACCGTTAGCCTGTTAATAACTGCCATTAACTTGGCAGATACTGAGTCATTATAGTTTGGGCAAAGCCATATCAAATAATCTGCTTTTTCAATAGCGGGCAGTATTTCCTGAACAACAATTCCTCCATAAAAACAGCTCTTTCTTTCACTATAATGCAGGCAGGTCTTATATAAACATCCCCTGCAGTCCACTATAGTGCCATTTTCAACATGTCTTTCCATTAAATGCCAGTCATCATTATAAGGGATGTGTTTTTTCACCATTTGCCAGAGCATCATGGTATTGGATGTTTTTCTTGGATTAGAGTATAAAATCAATACCTCTGGTTTTTTAATAGACATTTTACTGCTTTGCATTAACCGAGTTACCAGATTATGACTATTTTTTTTATATATTTCAAGCAAAGGCTGATTTAAATGCTTTTGCCAGGTTAAAAAATTCACCAGGTCTTTCGTTGCCTCTACAGCAGAATGACCCATATAACGGCACCCTAGCTGGTTGGTTTGAAAAATAATCCTATTTGCACAATATTTAGTCCAAAACTCCAAAGGGCTTTGGACAATTATAGCTCCTTGAGAATTTTTTAGAGCCCCCTGACCTTTTTTGCAAATTGCCTGCAGCATTTCTTCCATTGAAATATTGAAGCCAAATTCATTTAACTCAATTGCCCATAATATGTTCTTATTTTGCAATGAAGGTATATCCGTTGCCCTGGTAATTATTTTATTAGGAAAATCTTTAACTGTTTCAAAGATAAAGTCTTTAAAACCTGCTGATGTTTTTCCTGGCAGTAAAACAATCAAATTGGAAATCATTTATTTCTCCAAATTTCTTACCTGTTTTTTTAAAAATTGATAACTACTGTTAAGTTCTGTATACAAATCGGTAGAAAAATCATATTGTTCCCATTCTATACCAACAGGATTTAATCTGTTTCTGGAACCCCAGAAAATACCACCTAAAAATCCGGCACTATAATGCCACTCGCAATTAATGAAATCTAATAATGAAAGCGCTCCCGAAGATACAGCAGGGGCAATATAAGGTTTATAGCCTATTTTCCTTAATTTAAGGTTAGCATTTAAAATTTTTTCGGTTAAAGAATGAGAATATTCCCTGTTATACTCTTCTACATCATCTACCGCTATCAATCCTTTACCATGAGGTCCAAACACTCGACCTTTTTTTATATAATCTTTTATCTTCTTATTTTCCCTTGCATAATAGACAGCCCTGCCATGCATAACCCCCAGGCCAAAACCCCTGATCTGGTCTGCGCTAAGACCTTTGCCATCATACTCCCCCTTTTCATTATAATTACTTGTTAAAAGAGCACTCTGGCATAAAAGGTCTACAGGATCTGATAAAATTGCAAAAATACCATTAAAATTAACCTTTCTGGCACGTTGAGCATAGTAATTAATAATTCGGGAATTGGCCTCTAATTGCATCATTCTTACATCTTTAACTTCCTTCTCCGGTGCCGGTACTCCTATAGATATACAAAATACAACCATATCTGCCTGAAATACTTCATCAGTCTGTATTGTCTTAATATTTGGCATTTTTCTTTTATTAGAACCATCATAAATCTGGTTAACTTCCTGTTCACATCTTGAAACAGCCTTTTCATTAGTATCAAAAATGCCTATTTCTACAATTTTTTCCCCACCCAGCAAACGTAAAGCAGTTAATAAAGTTGCCCCAACATTTCCCAATCCAATTAGGTTTATTTTCCAACTGTCGGGTTGTCTCCATTCCAATCTTTCTCGCCAGCGTGGATAACTATTACAACATAAACCGACTTCCCTCCTGGCTATTTTCTCCCTAACCCATTCAGGAAAAATATTAAAATCATTGTTTTTTGTTCCTGGCTTTTGCAAAATATTTATTTCCCTTTTTTTAGAACTTATTTGTTCCGGATGGATAAGGGTAACAAGTGGATTTACTTTTTGCCACTCTCCAGATTGTAAATAATAAATATACTTATATTTATGAGCGGATATTTCTTCAGATTCAATTTCCTGTAATTCCTTTATTTTTTTAGTAGAGAAAACTATATCTTTATCTTTATGCAAACGATAATAATAAATCATATAAGCTCCTTTCCCAAATTAAATTCTCGTGAATCAGGATATAACAACAAATCCTTAGAACCTGCTTTTGTTCTCCTCTCCCATATTCTATGCAATAATTCTAAATCATTTTGCAGGTAAACCGAAGTTGCAATTGACATATTATAATTCATATATTTCCCATGATCAGGATATCGAGGATATAAACAAACCTCTCCTAGATGTTTCAGGGTTAATTTGCGATGGTAAATAGCCTGGTATTCTCTTTCCAGAGTCTGCATAATATTAATTGCATTCTCAATACATGTTTGGGATAAATGATAGACTATTTTATGCTCAACCCCTTTCAAAAAAACCGGATAAGCAAATGGTAAAATCATGTTAATCGAGCGAACCAGATTACCCTGCTCTGATTCCTGTCGAAATAATCCGTCGCCACCTAAGAATGGGTATAAATCACTTTCATTAAACCATACTCGTAAATTGGGAATGAAATAGGCACCATCCACAGATCTTTTCTGAATCATAGCTAATTCTTTGCCCCTTCCTGACAACAAGCCAACAATAATTTTGTGCACTTTAATATTCTCTTTTTTTAACAAAGGACTTAATGCCCGAAGGCGATATCCTTTATGTAAAAGGTCGTCGATTAGCAAAACCGGGCGATTAAAAGACCTAATCATTTTTACCTGGTTTTCCAGTCTCATATAATAACCAAATGAATCTATCTTAAAATGTTGCATATCCGGAGTAAAGACCTTGTCAGTATGCAATGACTTGGTAACCGTATTTGGTACAACCATCTTGTGCAATATCTTTCCAAAAGGTACGCACATTAAAGGTCCTAATTTCCTGTAATTTTCTTGTTCGCTGGGAACACCGTTTTCTCCACAAACCTTGGCTGCAATAGACTGGTTAATCATATTAATATTGAAAGGAATTAGCAGATGTCCGGGAAATAAATGCGTAATTGCCTTCTGCAAATTTTTTCGAGCCAACTCAATAACTTCAATAACTTTACAGCTCTGGACAAAAGGCTCCTTTATAAGTGTCTCAATATCCAGGTTTATTGTACAGGGTTTTCTCATATCAACACTGAGTATAGCTTGATACTTTTTGCAAACAGGTATTTGGGTAAACCCATAATTCTCCAATGTTTCCGTTAATTCCGACGAATTGGTTTCCGGAATTATATTCTTAAAAACAGCATAGTCATAATCTCTTTTTACACAAAACGTAAGTGCTTCAGTTAAAATAATCTGCTTTAAATCTCTAAAAAGTGAGGTATTCTCATCAGGAGATACAGTAAACACTCCATCAATAACAATTGTACGACCGGTTGCATTATCCCTTATATATTGTGAAATAGTATTATCCCGGAATTCATGGTAAAACATACTGGAACGAACCCAGTGAATTGCTGCAAATCCTAATATTTTTTCACCTTTTTGTGTGTCTTTAAATAAAAATATACGGGGATTTAGTTTTTTCTTAAATCTCCTCAAGCCTTCCAATGCATTTTTCCTGATATTTTCAGGAAAAACTTCTTCAACCAATTTTTCAATAAGCCTATCATTGATATTCTCCTGTATCTTTACTTTGGTGTATATCTTTTGTAAGGTTGATTTGTATTGTGGTTCTCTCTGGTATAACCCAAATTTATAAATATATCGTTCTGCCAGAGGGTCTACCAGGTCAGAAACATCCCGATGATTATCAATATTTTTCCTAATCTGACTGGAGCTAATCTCCTCAAAAGGGGCTTGAAGGTTTAGCTGTATGACCCTTGAAGTAATCTTATTTACAATTTCCTGGTATTTATTTTGCTGTTTTTCACTTAATTGAAAAGACTTTCTGCTAAACACTATATGTGGGAAATTCACTATGGAATTCTGATTGTCGATATTATTATAAGCTGAGGCATTTAATAAGACATCACTTCCTGCTACTATATGAATTTCAGACTTTGGAAATCTCTTTTTTAGTAATTTTAAGTCATTCGGATTAGCAATATTACTGGGTAAACTTTCCGGATAAAGGTATACATTCAGTTCATCAGCTATTGACATATTAATTAAGTTTTTTCGGTAAAGATGTGGTTGTGTCCGTTTAGACCATGAGAACTCATCAACAGATAAATATACTTCCATACCTAATTTCTCAATTTCCCGGACTATTTCCTTATGGCTTAAGGAAAACGGGTCAAAAGAGCCCGGGAAAAAGGCAACAGATTCTGGAACCATGGGATTAATTGTACCTTCATAAAAATAATAATCGGCAATAAAGACATATAATCGATGAAGCGCTACTGAATTTGTAAAAAACAGCAATGTATCGTATTGAGGAATTGGGGCAATCAAATTTAGATACTTTTTGGCGATTAACCTGAATATATCATTTTTTTCTTTGAGAGAAAGATGGCTTGAGCCAAATATTTCTTTACCTATAACCCTTGAAGTAACTCTTTTAACAAGAGTATCATGATGTGCCAGGCCATTCATCAATATTCCCAGCATCCTGGCTAATCTTCTCTCAAAAGAATTGTTTTTTTCCCGATATCTATCCCGATATGGGGCATATCGGCTTATAGCAACTGCCAGCGTTCTTATTAACAAGGTACAGGTCCATTGATCTGCTATTTTTATTTTTTCCTCCAAATCATCTATAAATTCATTTATTTCCCTTGGGGGTAAAAAAGGAATAGATTGCCCCAAATAATACGGAATATATTTAGTATACTGATAGTCGTCAATTTCTAACGCCTTTAAAAGTTCTATAGAAATATCATTTTTTTGTTCAACATTTAAATAGGGGATAATCTCTATCAGGGAACGTCCTGCATAATTTCGAATAGGCTCATGGCTGCTTACTTTCAGAATATTGCAAAAATGCAAGGCAGTATAGACAGCTTCTTCCCGGGTTTTTTTAGCCCTTTCTACCAACATATCAATCTGTATTTGTTTTATAATAGCATCAGTTGATGATTTAAGGTTGTTTAAATACATTCTTTCTATTTTCTCTATGTCCTGAAGACAGTATTCTTCAAAACGTTTAACCAGATCTTTGCTTGCTTTGATTTTTTTAACTATTTTATACCGAAGATAATTTTCAGCCGGAATTGAAGAGCATTCTACAATATTGCCTAAAATTATCTGACATCTTTTCCAAAAAGAATCATTTTTCGTTGTTTTATTCAAAATATAATCAATAACATCTAATGCTATTAACCGTAAAACATAATCATCGTGCTGAATAAATTCTAACAAAAAATCTGCAAAAACCTGATTAAACTTTTGTCCTAAAAGTATAGGTACACTCTTCAAAGCCTGCAAGAGATAGATAGAAATATATTCTGGCACCTTATTATTATATTTAAGATAGTAATTTTTTATTATTTCTAAATATTGTTCTACTTGCCTACCCTGGCTATTCTCAAATAAAGAAGCAAACATAAAAGTTAGATTCTCTCTTATTCGGCATTGGTTGAGTTCTGATGTTTTATAGGTGGGCTCTACAAAAAGCTGGATATATTTAGCTAACAATTCGGTACTTTTTACCTTTGGAGGTTCTATATTTACATCATCTGGAATCTCTTTACGATATTTTTCATCAAAAGTTGCAATAAGGTATCCAATTAGTTTTGCACTTCTTCTCCTGATTCCTTCTTCTGGAAAAATGAGTTGTTCATATAAAAATTTTAAGGTAAGTACTTTTTCATTTTGATTAAGGTAACTTGCATATTCGGAAAATATTCTCAAATATTCTTGAAGATTTTGCCAGCTGCCTTCACTACGGGCCGATTCAAGGACAGAGTTAATTGATGATTCATTCCGCAGCTGAAACATCATCTTAAAACTATGCTCCAAAGATATATATTTTATCTGTTGAACTATCTCATCACCATGCAATAAAGCGAAAAATAAATCTTTTTTTCTTTTAATATATTTTTTACCCCCAAATGGTATCAGGTTAATATCTACACCTTTTGCTATTAAAAAATCTTCAAAATCCCTGAGTTTGGCAAAAACCCGGCGATATCTTTTTTCTTTCTGTTCATCCAGGTTATCCAGTTTATTTAAAATGATTTGAAATGAATCTTGTAAGCTAAAAATATTCATATCATTGGAATTTATTTTATTTTTTACTCTGAAATCAGAGTAAATAAGTATTATTGCTTCCAATGATAAGTTTTCCAATTCCAAATCCCATACTGAATGGTTAACTGCAATATGTCCGATATAAGGAATGTTTTGCCTGTGAAACCATATATCAGTATAGTAATAATGCAAATGGGGTACTCTTTTTTGTTCATTTCTGCGGCAACCATACTTACCCACATCATGACCGGCAGCTGCTCCCGAAACAATTCCCAAATCCAGTGAAAATCCCTGTTTTTTGATCTGCTTTGCAACACTCAAAGCTAATGCATGAACACCGCAAACATGGTCCACTGTAGTATAACCATATATCTCTTTACTTAAAAACATCATTTCATAAACAAAAAGCTCATCAAATGCACCCAGGAAACGGCGGTACTCTTCCGGTTGTTCCAATACATTTACTTCCTCAGGTGTTAAAAGATTAAGAGGATATTGGTATAAAAAAGAGTCTTTTTCAATATAATTTTTCGAAAAAGCAATTATCTGTCTATAAGTTAACAAGAATATAAAATATAGTTTTTTTCTGGATAAAGGAATATCCCTCATTTCCGGCCAGGCGTCTGGAAAAGATAAAAACCGGCAAAAATGATAAATTTTCTCTAACCATTCCCTCTGGCTGATAGATTCATCAATATTCTGGAATATATGCCAGTATAATTCCAATGTCCTGGCAGCAGTAAATTGTTTATTGTCTAAAATAGTTGACAATTTCTGGATAAAGGTAGAATTATTTTTTAGTTTATTAATTTCAGCAGCTTCAAGTTCATATTTCTGTAAAAGGTTAATTTTGCCTAATTCCTGAAAAAAGATATCAATAGCTGGATTTGTTTTATCTGTCTGATTTTGTAACATGATATTAACGACCTTAAAATTATTGATTTATAATTTATTCTACTATCTTTGTTTTGCTAATCAAGTTCCATCTTATAATACTTTATATTTTATACTATATATTAATATATTATAAGGGTTAATGGAATATATTTAAAATATTATAGATACCCACGGGCAAGCCCGTGGTACTTTTAAAAACCTTCAAGCTTCG
>CAZWUL010000006.1:0-44566 GCA_964636625.1 uncultured Atribacterota bacterium
AAGGCGGAAGAACTATTGCAGCTGGTGTAGTTACGGAAATAATTGAGTAGTATGAGATAGATGGTGAGAAATAAAGAGGATATAGGAGACCTAACATGCAAAAAATTAGGATTAGGCTTAGGGCTTACGATCATAGAATATTAGACAATTCTGCTCTAAAAATAATTGATGCAATAAAGAAAACCGAGGGCAAATATTCAGGACCAATTCCTTTACCGACAGAAAAAAATAAATATTGTGTCCTTAGATCACCTCATGTAGACAAAAAATCTAGAGAAGAATTTGAAATGAGGACGCACAAAAGAATGATAGATATAATAGACCCTTCTTCAAAATCTGTCGAAGCATTAATGCATCTTGATTTGCCTTCTGGAGTGGATATAGAAATAAAAACTTTGGAATAGAATAAATAGAAGTAAGTCTTTATAGAAAATCATATATAAAATATATATATATGTAACATTATTGTTTATTATAATATTAAATAAAATATTAAACTAATTAGTATTGAATAGTTGCCCGGAGGTGTAGGACTGTGAAAACTGGTATTTTAGGTAAGAAAATTGGTATGACCAATATATTTTTAGAAAACGGCGATGCTGTGGGTGTTACAGTATTAATGGCCGGACCCTGTACTGTTGTAAATAAGAGACAATTAGAGAAAGACCAATACAAGGCGTTGCAACTTGGTTTTTTATCTATTGATGATAAAAAAAATAGTAAAGTAAATAAACCTTTAAAAGGTTATTACGGCAAACAAAAGGTGAAACCTTTTAAATATGTAAAAGAATTTAAATTTGACGATATTGACCAATATGAAATCGGAAAAGAAATAAAAGCGGATTTATTCAAAGAAGGTGAAAAAGTTAATGTTATTGGTTTCAGCAAAGGGCGGGGATTTGCTGGTTCCATAAAACGTCATAATTTTTCCGGAGGCCCAAAAACACATGGTCAAAAAGATTATTACCGTTCTACCGGTTCCATTGGTGCAACAGATGCTGCAAGAGTATTCAAAGGAAAAAAGTTGCCAGGTAGGATGGGTAATAAAAAAGTAAAAATAAAAAATATTGAAATAGTTAAGATTGATCTGGATAGGAATCTACTTTTATTAAAAGGCTCTATTCCTGGTCCTAATAATGCTCTTGTAGCAGTCGAAAAAGTATCCTAAGTATTTCAAACTTATCTTTGTAGGAAGGAGAGTAGCGATATATGGTTGACATAAATGTCCATAGTGTAGAAGGTGAAAAAATAGAGGAAATAAAATTAAATGACGATATGTTTAACGCAAATATAAATAAACATGTTGTTCATCAAATTGTAAAAAGATATCTTGCTAATAAAAGAAGAGGAACTGCTTCTACTAAAGGAAGAAGTGAAGTTAGAGGCGGTGGTAAAAAGCCATGGAAACAAAAAGGGACTGGAAGAGCCAGGGCTGGTACTATACGTTCTCCACTTTGGGTTGGCGGAGGAGTAATTTTCGGTCCGGAGAATAGAGATTATGGTTATTCTATTCCAAGGAAGATGCGATTAGTTGCCCTAAAATCTGTTTTATCGGGAAAAGTAAAGAATAAAGATTTAATAATATTGAATAAATTAGAGTTAAAAGACGGTAAAACAAAAGACATAACACATATTTTTGATAAATTTAATATCAATAAAGATAAAATAATTATTGTTACTGACAAAGAAGAGGAAGCAGTAAAAAGAGCTGCTCGCAACTTAAAGAATGTTATGGTTATAACTGCTAATAAAATAAATACTTATGATCTGGTTAATTATCAAAAAATGATAGTAACCACAAAAGCTCTAAAAATTATTGAGGAGGTATTTGTATAATGACCTCTGCTAAAACTATTCTGATATATCCCATAATATCTGAGAAAAGTGTACGCGATAAAGAAGATAGTAAATATACTTTTAAAGTAAGTTTAGATTCAAATAAAAGTGAAATAAAAAAAGTAATTGAAGATAAATTTAAAACAAAAGTGACAAAGGTAAATATAATAAGAGTTCCTTCAAAAAATAGAAAACTGGGTAAATATTTTGGAAAAACATCTCAATGGAAAAAAGCTATTGTTACTTTAGAAAAAGGACAAAAAATAAAAGAATTGGATAATATTTAGTGTTTATAGAAATTTTATTAAAAGTTTATAGAAAGAAAAAGGAAAGGTGTCGATTAAAGTGGCTGATATAAAAAAGTATAAACCAACATCATCCGGTAGAAGGTTTATGACTGTATCCACCTTTGAAGATATTACCTGCGATATACCTGAAAAGAATTTAACAAAAGGTATTAATAAAAAAGCTGGTAGAAATAATCATGGAAGAATAATGGTTAGAAGAAAAGGTGGGGGTACAAAAAGAAGATATAGATTGGTTGATTTTTTACGGGAAAAAGAAGGAGTGCCTGCAAAAGTTGCCAGTATAGAATATGATCCAAATAGATCTGCCCGTATTGCATTATTAAAATATGTTGATGGAGAAAAAAGGTATATAGTTTGCCCTGCCAGATTAAAGGTTGGGGATGTTATAGTATCTGGTACCAAGGCAGATGTAAGCCCAGGTAATACTAAAGCCTTAAAGGATATACCTCTTGGTACATTTATTCATAATATTGAAATTAATAAAGGGCAAGGGGCTGTTTTGGCAAGGTCTGCCGGAGCAATTGCTCAAATATTGGCAAAAGAAGGTAAATATGCACATGTCAAACTACCTTCAGGAGAAGTGAGGCTTATTGGATTAAACTGTTTTGCGACAATAGGACAAGTAGGTAATTTAAATCATTCAAATATTGACCTGGGTAAGGCCGGAAAAAGTAGATTAAAAGGAAGAAGACCGAAAGTTAGGGGAGTAGCTATGAATCCAATAGATCATCCGTTAGGTGGTGGAGAAGGGAAAACCGCTGGAGGTAGACATCCGGCTTCTCCAAAAGGATTGCTGGCAAAAGGTTATAGGACAAGAAAAAAGAAAAACTATTCTGATAAATATATAGTCAAAAGAAGGACAGATAAATAAGGGGGATTAATTGTACAATGTCAAGATCAATTAAAAAAGGTCCGTATATTGATGAAAAATTATTAAAAAAAATACGCAATTTAAATAAAAAAAGGAAAAAAGAACCGATAAAAACATGGTCAAGAAATTCGACAATATTCCCTTTAATGGTTGGACATACCATTGCTGTACATGATGGTAAAAAACATGTACCTGTTTATATAACTGAAAATATGGTTGGGCATAAGTTGGGCGAATTTTCACCAACTAGAAGATTTAAGGGACATGGAGCACATACAGAAAGGTCTACATCAATAAAATAATTATATTTCAAAAATATGGTGATGTAGGGAAATATAGGAGGAAATTATGGGTGTAAAATCTGTTGGAAGATATATCCCGATATCTCCCAGAAAATGTAGGCGAATGATTGATTTACTTAAAGGGAAAGATACGGGATCGGCTCTGTTGCAATTGCAGTTTTCGCCAAAGAGATCTGCGAAAATGATTTACAAGGTTTTAAAATCGGCAGTTTCAAATGCTGAAAATAATCATGATATGAGTGTTGATGATTTATATATTAATAGGGCTTATGTTGACGAAGGTCCGACATTAAAGAGATTTAGAGCAAGAGCAATGGGAAGAGCAGCAAGAATTAACAAAAGAACGAGCCATATTACCATTGAAGTGGAAGAGAAAGGGGTTGAAAGATAATTGGGACAAAAAGTTCATCCAAAAGGATTACGCATAGGAATTATAAGAGATTGGGACGTTAAATGGTTTAGTCGCAAAGACTATAGTAAAAATGTGTATCAGGATTATAAAATAAGAAAGCATGTTAATGATAATTTAAAACACGCTGGAGTATCTGCAATAAACATTGAAAGAGTTGCCAATCGTATAAGAATTACTATTAATTGTGCGAGACCAGGAATTATTATTGGTAGAAAAGGTGCAGAGGTTAACAAACTAAAAGATAATCTATCAAAATTAGTAGATGGTGATTTGCAAATTAATATTAAAGAGGTTAAAGCTCCTGAAATTGATGCTCAATTAGTTGCTGAAGATATTTCTAATCAAATATTGAGAAGGGGTTCTGTAAAAAGGGTTATGAAACAATCTGCGTCCAGGGCCCTTAAGATGAAGGCTGAAGGTATAAAAATAATGATTGCTGGAAGAATCGGCGGGGCTGAAATTGCACGTACAGAATGGCATATGGAAGGTAGGTTACCACTTCATACCCTAAGAGCTGATATTGATTATGGTTTTGCAGAAGCAAATACTACTTATGGAAAAGTTGGTGTAAAGGTATGGATTTATAAAGGGGAAGTATTGCCAAAAAATAATTACCAAAAAAATTCTGCAGAGTTTTTAGAAGACAATAATGATAAAAATCAAAAACGCGATGTTTCGAAAAAATTAACTGCACAAAAGAAGGCAGAACAGTCGGGGGAGGTAAAAGATGCTCCAACCAACTAGAACGAAATATAGAAAAATGCAACGAGGGAAAATGAAAGGCAAAGCCCAAAAGAATAATCTAATATCATTTGGGGAATTTGGTTTACAAGCATTGCAGCCTGCTTGGATAAATAGTTCTCAGATTGAATCTGCCAGAATAGCTGTAACGCATGCAGTTAAACGTGGTGGTAAAGTTTGGATTAGAATATTTCCTCATAAATCAGTCACCAAAACCGCTGCTGAAACGAGAATGGGTAAAGGAAAAGGATCTCCTGAGTTTTGGGTAGCTGTAGTGAAGCCAGGGACAATAATGTTTGAACTTGGTGGAGTAGAAGAAGAGATTGCAAGAGAAGCAATGAGGTTGGCTTCTCATAAATTACCAATCAAGGCTCGCTTTGTTATGCGAGAAGAACAGGTGGTGGGTTAAGTTGAAAGCAAATGAGTTAAGAGATTTATCAACAGTAGAATTAGAAAAAAAAGTTTCTGATTTAAAAAATGAGTTATTTAGTTTACGTTTTCAATCAGTTACCGGTCAATTAAGCAATAATATGAAGATACGAGAAGTTAAACATGAAATTGCAAGGGTTAAAACAATACTTAGAGAAATAGAATTAAATAAAAACCTCGAAAGTGTCAAAATTACAAAATAATTAATAATAAGGAATAAGGTGATGATAAATGTCAATTTCAACTGAAGCAAAAAGTAGAGTCGGAATTGTAGCTTCAAATGCTATGGATAAATCCGTTGTTGTTCAGGTAAGTTATCTC
Organism: uncultured Atribacterota bacterium; assembly: GCA_964636625.1. Lineage (GTDB taxonomy): Bacteria > Atribacterota > Phoenicimicrobiia > Phoenicimicrobiales > Stramentimicrobiaceae > CAZWUL01. Next base: position 5,221 of record CAZWUL010000006.1, read on the forward strand.
GTGGCTCATAAATTATATAAAAAAAGAATTAAAAAAAGCTCAAAATTCATGGCTCATGATGAAAAAAATATATGTGAAGTTGGAGATAAAGTAAGAATAGTTTCAACCAGACCATTGAGTAAAAGAAAGAGATGGGAAGTTGCTGAAATTATACAAAAGAAAAAATAAGTAGCATAGTCATTTATTTTTTTGTTTAATAAACTATATTAATGAGTTTGATTAGTAAGGGAGTGTGGCAAAATTGATACAAATGCAAACTAGACTTTTTGTAGCAGATAATTCTGGTGCAAAACAAATACAATGTATAAAAGTACTTGGTGGTTCAAGGAAAAGGTATGCCCGCATAGGAGAAATTATAGTTGCCTCTGTTAAGGAAGCAAATGTAGGCGGTACCGCCAAAAAGGGAGAAATAGTAAAGGCAGTTATCGTGCGAACAAAAAAAGAAGTAGGACGACCAGATGGTTCCTACATACGTTTTGATGATAATGCTGCAGTAATTATTAATAATCAAAATGAACCTATAGGAACTAGAATATTCGGACCTGTAGCAAGAGAATTAAGAGAAAAGAAATTTATGAAAATTATATCCCTCGCTCCCGAAGTGATATAGTAATACAGAAAGGAGAATACAAAATGGCCAAAAACAAGATTTCACTTAAAAAGGGAGATAATGTTCTTGTTATTACTGGAGAGGACAAAGGAAAAAATGGAAAAATTATTGATATTTTTCCAAAAAAAAATGAAGTTATTGTAGAAGGTATATGTTTCTTAAAAAAGCATATGAAACCTACTCAAAAAAACCCGCAGGGTGGTATTGTAAAACAAGAGGGGCCTATAAATTTGTCAAATATTAAATTAGTTTGTAATAAATGCAATAAACCAACGAATATTAAACGAGACGTTACAAAAGAAGGAAAAAATGTTAGAGTATGCAAGAAATGTGGAGAAATTATAGATAAGGTCTAGGAGGTTAACAAGTGATACCCAGACTAAAGAAAAAATATCAGCAGGAAATAATACCTGCAATGATGAAAAAATACAATTATAAAAATAAAATGGCTGTTCCCAAAATTGAAAAAATAGTAATAAATATGGGACTTGGGAAAGCACGGGAAGATGCAAAAATTATTGATGAAGCAAATCTGGTACTGGCCACTATTTCTGGCCAAAAACCTGTAATAACAAAATCAAGTAAATCAATATCTAATTTTTCAATAAGAAAAGGAATGCCAGTCGGATGCAAAGTTACACTCAGGAATAATATTATGTATGAATTTTTAGATAGATTAATAAACGTAGCAATAGCCAGAATAAGGGATTTTCAGGGAACTTCTCCTGACGCATTTGACGGTCGCGGAAATTATACATTAGGTATTAAAGAACAACTGATTTTCCCGGAAATTGAATTTGATAAAGTAAATACAACATTAGGAATGAATATTACTATCAATACAAATGCTAAAAATGATGAAGAAGCGAAAGATTTAATAAGTTTAGTTGGAATGCCATTTAAAAAAGATGAATAATTGAAAAAGAGGAGGTTAAGGAGTGGCAAAAAAAGCTTTAATTGCCAAGGCAAATAGAAAACAAAAATACAAGGTTAGAGAATATAGCCGATGTAATATTTGCGGAAGACCCAGGGGATATATTAGAAAATTTGGAATTTGTAGAATTTGCTTCAGAAAAATGGCACATAATGGGGAGTTACCGGGTGTTACCAAATCGAGTTGGTAATAAAATAGTATATTAAAGAAAAAAATAATCTAAAATATGAATGATTGATTGCAAGAGGGGAGGATACGTATGGGTGTTGTTTCGGATCCAATTGCCGATATGATTACCAGAATAAGGAATGCAAATCGCGCTAGAGGTGGTAGAGTAGAAGTGCCTTCTTCTAAGATAAAACTGGAAATTGCCAGAATATTGAAGAATGAAGGGTTTATTAGTGATTTTCAATTTAAACAAGATAATAAACAAGGTACTATTATAATATCTTTAAAATATTCTGATAGGCAAAGAGTGATTACAAATTTAAAAAGGATTAGCAAACCTGGCTACAGGGTTTATGTTAAAAAAGATGATATTCCCGAAGTACTTGGAGGGTTAGGTGTAAGTATAATGTCTACCTCTAAAGGTATTATGTCAGGGAAAGAAGCGAAGAAAAATCATTACGGTGGCGAAGTTTTATGCTATATATGGTAAGGTTCGGGATTAGTGATAATAAGCAGCTTTTAGAAAGTAACTTTATATAATTAATATGAAGATAAATAGTTTTTAAACTAAAAAGACAAAACTCTTTATGATTGTCGCAAGGAGGGACAAATGTCCAGAATCGGGAAATTACCCATTCCAATACCTGAAGGAATGACGGTTAATATTAAAGAGAATAAAATAACTGTAAAAAAGAATAGTCAGGAGTTATCTTTCAATAAAAATCCTGATATAGACGTAACATTGAAGGATAATCAGATAATAGTTGAAAGATCAAGTGATTTGAGATCACATCGTTCTTTACATGGTTTAACAAGAAATATGATTAATAATATGGTCAAGGGTTTGAACGAAGGTTTTGAAAAAAACTTAGAAATAAAAGGAGTTGGATATCGAGCAGATCTCAAAGGAAAAGATCTTGAATTAAGCCTTGGATATTCACATCCTATTAAAGTAATAGCTCCGGAAGGTATTGAGTTTGTTGTTGATAAACAAAAAACAATTAAAGTTAAAGGAGCTGATAAGCAACTGGTTGGGAAAATAGCTGCCGAAATAAGGAACTTCAGAAAACCAGAACCATATAAAGGTAAGGGAGTAAGGTATATTGATGAACATGTGAGAAGAAAAGTTGGGAAAGCCGGAGCAACAGTCGGAAGCTAAAAAATTGTAATTTTATAAATGCAGATTATTGAAAATACCAGAAAGAGGGGTTCTCAGTATATGAAAGATAAAAAGGTATTATCTCGAAATAGAAGAAAAAAAGGAATAAGAAAAAAAATATTTGGAAGCAGTGAAAAACCTAGATTAACAGTATATCGAAGTGCTAAAAATATATATGTCCAGGCTATTGATGATGAGGAAGGAAGAACTTTACTGTGCTTATCCACCTTAAGCCCAGAAATAAAGAAAGAAGCATCATATGGTGGAAATGTTAATGCTGCAGAAATAACTGGTAAATTATTAAATAAGAAATTAAAAGAAAAAAATATTTCTCAAGTTATTTTTGACCGGAATGGGTATCTATTTCATGGTAGAATCAAAGCCCTGGCAGATCAAATTGAGTTGAAAAAAAAGAAATAATTTTAAACAGATAAAATATATTTATTTTTAATAAATTGGTCAATATCAATATATTGATAGAGAGAGGAGATGAATACATGCAGATGGTTGCAAATGAAGAACAGGAATTTAAAGAAAATGTTGTCTTTGTTAATCGGGTGAGTAAAGTTGTTAAAGGTGGCAGAAGATTTGGTTTTACTGCTATGGTAGTAGTTGGAGATGGAAAAGGTTCTGTTGGGATAGGCTATGGTAAAGCCAAAGACGTTTCTGATGCTATTAAAAAAGGAGTCACCAGCGCTAAGAAAGATATGTTTAAAATTAAGATGAAAAAGAATACCATACCACATATTGTTACTGGTGTTCACAGCGGTGCAAAGGTTTTTCTAAGACCTGCTTCTCCAGGAACAGGCGTAATTGCCGGAGGAGCTGTAAGAGCAATAATTGAGGCCGCAGGAATACAAGATATTCTTACCAAATCTTTAGGAAGTGATAATAATTTAAACATTGTAAAAGCTACTATGAAAGCTTTGGTAAGCCTTAAAAATGCGAGAGAAGTTGCAAAATTAAGAGGCATTCCTGTCGAGAGAATATATAGTTAATTCTAACTGAGGGGGATAGAACTATGAAATTAAATAATTTGGAAAAAATACCAGGTTCACAACATGCCAAAAAGAGAATAGGAAGAGGAAATGCATCTGGAAATGGAACTACCGCTGGTAGGGGCATGAATGGGCAAAAGAGTAGATCTGGTTCTAAAATCAGACCCTATTTTGAAGGCGGACAAATGCCTCTAAGCCGCAGGGTTCCTAAGCGTGGTTTTTATAATTATTTTAAGAAAAAATATTCAATCATAAATATTTGTCAGTTAAATAGGTTTAATGATGATGAAATTGTTACTCCTGAAAAATTAATAGAAACAGGTCTTATTAAAAAAGTAATGTATGGCATAAAAATATTGAGTATGGGGACTCTCGAGAAAAAGTTAACAGTTAAGGCACACCATTTTAGCCAGGAGGCAATAAACAAAATTGAAAAAGCTGGCGGAAAGGTTGAGGTGATATAATTGCTGGAACAACTGCGTAGTCTATTTAAAATACCTGATTTGAAAAACCGCCTTATTTTCACATTATCCATGTTGATTGTTGTAAGGCTGGGAAGTCACATACCATTACCTGGAATTGATAAACAAGCATTAGCTAATTTGTTTGCACAGGGAGGTATACTTGGCTTTTTTGATTTATTTGCAGGTGGTGCATTGAGTAGATTTTCACTTTTTGCCTTAGGCATAATGCCCTATATTAATGCTTCAATTATTATGTCGTTATTGCAATCAGTAGTTCCTATTTTCGAACAATGGGCCAAGGAAGGTCAGGAAGGCAGAAGCAAATTAAACAAAATAACAAGATATGGAACTGTCATACTTGGTTTAATTCAGGCTATTGGAATAAGTGCCTGGCTGGAAAGTTTGCAGGTTTTAACAATTACGGGTTTGCTATTCAGGTTTTTATTAATTATTAGTTTGACTGCCGGTACTTGTTTTTTAATGTGGCTTGGGGAACAGATTAGTGATTATGGAATAGGTAATGGTATTTCGATTATTATATTTACCGGAATTGTTGCTAGAATACCTACTGAAATTATTCAGACCGGTAATTTACTAAGAGTAGGGGAAATTAGTATAATTTCAATTATTGCACTTATAATTGTTATAATTCTTGTTATAGCTGCTGTGGTAGCAATACAGCAAGGTCAAAGACGTATTCCAGTGCAGTATGCTAAACGGGTAGTTGGAAGAAGATTGTATGGAGGACAAGGAACGCATATTCCATTAAGGGTTAATCAAGCCGGTGTTATACCAATAATATTTGCATCAGCAATTTTAATATTTCCTGGAACAATTGCCCAATTCTTCCAGGGCTCGGAATTTATGCAAAAGGTTGCCCAGGCTCTATCGCCTGGAACCGTGTTATATTTGACTTTATATGCAATATTGATTATCATTTTTACATTTTTCTATACTGCCATGACCTTTAATCCACAAAATATGGCTGATAATATGAAAAAATATGGTGGATTTATTCCAGGAAGAAGACCTGGAAAGGCAACTGCTATGTATATTGATAATATCATGACCAGAATTACATTAAGTGGTGCAGTTTTTTTAGCTATTATAGCTATTCTGCCCAATATATTAATTGAAGTCACTGGAATTACTACTATTTATTTTGGTGGTACTTCAGTGCTGATAATGGTTGGAGTTGCCTTAGAAACAGTTCAGCAGATTGAATCACACATGCTAATGAGACATTACGAAGGTTTTATTAAAAAATAAAGAGATAGTTATAGAGATAATTAAATATTATTTAAGGGGATTATATATGGTAATAATTTTATTAGGACCACCTGGTGCAGGTAAAGGAACAATTGCCAATGAAATAAAAAAAGAAAATGATATTCCAATAATCTCAACAGGAGATATATTAAGGGATGCAATCAAAAAAGGAACTGAACTGGGAAAAGAAGCTCAATCCTATGTAAATTCAGGAAAATTAGTTCCAGATTGCTTAATTATGAAGATAATTGAGGAACGAGTAAAAAAGGAAGATTGTATAAATGGCTTTATGCTGGATGGTTTCCCAAGAACAATACAACAGGCAGAAGAGTTGGATCTATTAATGCAACGATTAAAAAATGAAATAAACCAGGTTTTTTACTTTAAAACATCTGATAATATTATAATCAACAGATTATCTTCCAGAAGAGTTTGCACTAAATGTAAGGCTATTTATAATCTTAATTATAATCCTCCCAAAAATAAAAATAAGTGTGATAAGTGCGGTGGTCAATTAATACAGAGAGATGATGATAAAAAAGAAACAATATTGAAAAGATTAAAAGTATTTAAGGAAGAAACATTTCCACTTGTTAAATTTTATAAGGAAAAAAATATATTAACAAAAATTAATGCTGATAGAGATCTTGAGTATCGACTAAAAGATGTTACAGATAGACTTGAAGAGCTTGGTTTGATTAATAAATAAAAAATATGGTTATTATAAAGACAGATAATGAGATAAAAAAAATAAAGAATAGTTGCCAGTTGACAGCACATACGTTACAATATATAACTGGGAAAATAAGGCCTGGTATAAAGACCATTGAAATAGACAAATTAGCTGAATCATTTATAATCCAAAATGGTGGCAAACCATCATTTAAGGGTTACGGTACTGAAGGAAATGAATTTCCTTCTTCTGTGTGTATATCAATAAATGATGAAATAGTCCATGGCATACCGGGTGAGAGGATTTTACAAGAAGGCGATATTGTTAGTTTAGATGTGGGGACATGCCTGGAGGGTTATTATGGTGATAGCGCAGTAACAATCGGTGTTGGCAATATAAGTCAAATAGCAAAAAAATTATTAGAAACCACAAAAGAGTGCTTATCTGAAGGTATACGAAAAGCTATAAATGGAAACTTTATAGGTGATATTAGTCATGCTATACAGGTAGTCGCAGAAAGAAACGATTTTTCCGTAGTGAGAGAGTTTGTAGGACATGGTGTGGGATTGAAAGTTCATGAAGATCCACAAATACCTAATTACGGTAAGCCGAAAACAGGATTGAAACTTGAAAAGGGAATGGTAATAGCTATTGAACCAATGTTAAATCAGGGTGATTTTAATACTATTAGTGATGATGATGGGTGGACTGTTAAGACTGCAGATGGTAGCTTATCAGCTCATTTTGAGCATACTTTAGCAATTTATGAACAGGGTAATGAAATTCTTACCCTGTGTGATTGAGCCATTTCTGAGTAAAGTTTTATTTCTTGTAAATTAATTGGAGATGATAAATATGACTAAAGAAAAATATGTTGAAATGAAGGGGAAAGTAACGCAGGCTTTACCTAATGCAACATTTAAGGTTGAATTAGAAAATGGTTGTGAGATATTGGCACACATATCGGGTAAAATCAGAATGCATTTTATACGTATTTTGCCTGGAGACAAAGTAAAAGTAGAAATCTCTCCATATGATTTAAGCCGCGGTAGAATTGTTTATCGTTTATAGTTGCCTAGAAACGTTTTTATCATGTTTAATTTATGTAATCTATAATCTATCTATAAGAAAAATAAGAGCGTTTCTGTACCAAGACATTTTAACAGATTAAGTAGTGTAAATAAAATAACTTAGATAATTACAGGAGAGGAACTGTAAAATGAAAGTAAGAACATCTGTAAAAAAAATTTGCGAAAAGTGTAAATTAATTAGAAGACATGGGAAAATAATGGTAATATGTAACAACCCAAAGCACAAACAAAAGCAGGGTAAATAATTAAGGAGGTAATTATAATATGGCTAGAATTAGCGGTGTAGATATACCTAACAACAAAAATATAGATTGTGCCTTAACATATATATATGGTATTGGTTATACCTCATCACGTAAAATATTAACAGAAGCAGGAATTGATTTTCAAACAAAAGTAAAAGATTTAAAAGATGATGAAATAAATAGAATAAGAGATATAATCAGTAAAAATAATAAAGTCGAAGGTGAATTAAGGAGTCAGAGGACTGCTGATATTAAAAGGTTAATGGAAATTGGTTCTTATCGAGGATTAAGGCATAAAAGAGGTCTTCCTGTAAGAGGGCAAAGAACAAGTACTAATGCTAGAACAAGAAAAGGTCCAAGAAGGACTGTTGGTATAAGAAGAAGTAAATAAGAAATATATAAGTATGATAAATAATTAGAAAGGGGATTTAGTATTGGCTGCAAAAAAACAGATAAAAAAAGTAAAAAAGAAAAAAGTTAGAAAAAATATATTAAAAGGGATAGTTCATATTCAATCTACTTTTAATAATACAATTGTCGCTATATCGGATATAGAAGGAAATATTGTATCTTGGGCAAGCGCCGGCTCTATTGGAAATAAGGGCAGCAAAAAAAGTACTTCTTTTGCTGCACAAAGAACTGCTGAAGAGGCAGGGAAAAAAGCAATGGACCAGGGAATGAGAGATATTGATGTTTATGTAAAAGGACCTGGTTCTGGAAGAGAAACAGCAATTCGTTCTTTACAGGCAATTGGTTTTAAGATTAACACTATTCGTGACGTTACACCGATACCGCATAATGGTTGCAGGCCTCCCAAACAGCGTAGAGTGTAATCTTTGTTGAACAATTACAAGAAATTTAATTATTTATTATTTATAAATTTCTAAATAGATGATTTTATTTATTATATAAATAAATGTATATCAATTTAATATTAATATCAGTTTAATAATTAAATTAAATAGATTAAAAGTAAAAGTATTCATTGAGATAAATTTACCTAAGGAGGTAATTATATGGCTAGATATACAGGCCCTGTTTGTCGGCTTTGCAGAAGACAGGGAACTAAATTATTTTTAAAAGGAGAAAGATGCTATACTGACAAATGTGCTGTAGAAAGAAAAGCAACTGCTCCTGGCAAAGGTTCTCAGTCAAGAAGAGTGAGAAAATTGTCAAATTATGCTATCCAATTAAAAGAAAAACAAAAAATGAGAGAAATGTATGGCTTATTGGAAAAACAATTCAGTAATCTTTTTGAAAAAGCTGAAAAAAAGCATGGCGTTACCGGTGAAAATTTCATCCAACTTTTGGAGAGAAGGTTAGATAACCTTGTTTATCGTTTAGGCTTTGCTGCATCCAGAGCAAAAGCAAGACAAATAGTTAGACATTCTCATGTTCTTGTAAATAGCAAAAAAGTTAATATTCCTTCTTATATGGCTGAAATAAACGATATTATTGAAATAAAAGAAAAAAGCCAATCATTGAAAGAGTTTAAAGAGTTGAAAGAAGAAGAAAAAGATGTTAATACTCCTACTTGGATAGAGTTAGATATAAAAAATTTAAAAGGAAGAGTAGTAAGACTTCCTTCAAAAGAAGATATTGATTTACCAATAGATGAAAAACTGGTAGTCGAATACTATTCTAGATAATTTTTACAATTAACATTACCGGAAGGAGATATTATCAATTGTTAGATATTAATGATATAAAAATAAAAATAGAGGATTTAACGGATAGCTATGGAAGATTTATCATTGAACCTTTGGATAAAGGATATGCGACAACACTGGGGAATTCTTTGAGAAGAGTTTTGCTTTCTTCTCTTCCCGGTGCCAGTGCAACTGCAATTAGATTCGAAGGAATTGTCCATGAATTTTCGACTATCCCTGGTGTAAAAGAAGATATTAATGAAATTATTCTAAATGTTAAAGATATTGTCTTTAAAATGTACGGAAGCGACTCAGAGGTTCTGCGTTTAAAAGCAAGTGGTAAAAAAGTAGTCAAAGCTGGGGACATTACACCAAATATAAATGTTGAGGTCTTAAATCCAAATAATAAAATAGCTACTCTTGGGGACGATGGTAAGATTGATATGGAAATTATCGTTGAAGAAGGTACTGGATATGTTACTGCACCAGAAAATAAGAAAAAAGATCAACCGATAAACTATATAACTATTGATTCAATGTTTTCACCGGTAATTAAGGTTTCTTATATAGTTGAAAAAACAAGCTCTGATCAATTTATGAATTATGAAAAACTTATTATTGATATATATACTAACAAAAGTATATTACCGGATGAAGCACTAAGTAAAGCATCAAATGTTTTAATTAAGTTTTTAAAAGTATTTACAAAATTTTCTCCGGATGAAGTTGAGTCCGTTGCAGATCAAATTGTTGAAGAAGAAAATGAGAACAATGAACAGAAAAAAATACTGGAAAAAAGTATTGAAGAGCTTGATTTTTCAGTAAGATCTTATAATTGCTTAAAAAAATCAAACATCAACACTTTCGGCGATATTGTTGACAAAACCGAAGAAGAAATAATGGGTATAAAGAACTTGGGGAAAAAATCTTTCGAAGAAATAAAAGATAAAGTTAAAGAATATGGTCTTACTTTGAAAAATGCTGAGTGATAAAGGAGTAGTTTAATGAGGCATAGACAATTAAAAAGAAAACTAAATATGGATACCAGTCATAGGAAAGCTCTATTGTCAAATTTGGCAATTTCTATGATTATTAATAGAAAAATTAACACAACTTTTACTAAAGCAAAAGAACTGCAAAAATATTTAGAAAAAATAGTTACCGTTGCAAAAGAAGACAACCTACAATCAAAGAGAAAAGTATTTAAGGTAATCCAGAATAAGCAGGCTGTCAAGCTTTTATTTGAAGAAATTAGCCCTCAGTACAAAGAGAGAAATGGCGGCTATACCAGGATTATAAAGTCCGGCTTTCGGAAAGGCGATGCAGCTCCGATGGCTATATTAGAATTTGTAAAATAATATATATATTTATTAAATAAGGTTAATTTGTTAGAAGTATGAGTATATTCATATTTAAAAACATATTAACCTTTTATTTTTTTATTGTTTAATTCATTTGTTATAAAAAGAGGATAGTTAATTGATACGTTTCAGTAATGTAACCCATATTTACCATAATAATAGAGAAGATAATACGATTTCTCTTTCTGACATAAGTATTGATATCAATGCTGGTGATTTTGTAGCAGTTATTGGGGCAAATGGTTCGGGAAAATCAACATTTGCAAAACATATAAACGGTTTATTATTACCAAGCAATGGAAGTGTTGTAGTCGATGGATATGATACCAAGGATAAAAATAAGATATGGGAGTTAAGAAAAAAAGTTGGAATGGTTTTTCAAAATCCTGATAATCAATTAGTTGCTACCACAATAGAGGATGACATAGCTTTTGGAATGGAAAATATTGGAATAGAAGAATATGAAATGAGAAAAAGAGTTGAATGGGCGCTAAATCTTGTAGATATGGCTGATTTAAGAAACAAAGAGCCACATTTGCTTTCTGGTGGACAAAAACAAAAGGTAGTTATAGCTGGTGCATTAGCTATGCACACTTCATATTTGGTATTGGATGAACCCACTTCAATGCTTGACCCTAAAGGTAGGAAAGAAATTTTTGACACGATTAAAAGGCTAAACAAAGAAGAGGATATTACCATTATATATATAACCCATTTTATGTCAGAAGCTGCAGAATTTGATAAAATTATAGTTCTTGATAAAGGGAAAATAGCTTTAACAGGAACACCAAAAAATATTTTTTTACATCATAATAAACTTCAAAAACTTAATTTAGAATTACCTCAGGTAACATTATTAGCAAGGCAATTGAGCGAAAATGGATTAAAGATTTCTCCTAATATTTTGAATGAAAAAGAAATGATAAAAGAATTATGTTCATTGATTTAAAAAATGTATCTTTTACCTATAATTTAAATATGCCATTTGAAACCGAAGTATTGAAATCCCTTAACATTTCAATAAACAAGGGAGAGTTTGTTGGTATTATTGGTCATACTGGCTGTGGTAAAACAACATTATTGCAATTACTTAATGGATTGTTAGAACCAACCGTTGGAAATGTATTCGTTGATGGTATCGATATTCACAAAGAAAAAAATAAACTAAGAGAGATAAGAAAAAAGATTGGCTTATCTTTTCAATATCCTGAAAATCAATTATTTGAAGAAACAATATTTAAAGAAATCGCATTTGGCCCAAAAAATTTAGGATTAAAGGGAAATAATCTTATAGAAAATGTAAAAAAAGCTATGAAAATGGTTGATTTGGATTATTCAAATTACAAAGAGAGATCCCCATTTAATCTTAGTGGTGGAGAAATGAGAAGAGTTGCAATTGCAAGTATATTAGCAATAGACCCGGAGGTAATTATTCTTGACGAGCCAACTGCAAGTTTAGATCCCCAAACAAGGAATAAGTTATTAAACCTAATTAAAGATCTTTTTAGGTGCTATAACAAAACTATTGTATTAGTATCCCACAATATGGAAGTGATTGCTGAGCTAGCCCAAAGAATTATAGTAATGGAAAAAGGCAGAATTGTTTTGAATGACACACCAAAAAATATTTTTAGAAATAATGTAGAGCTATTGGAAGAAGTAGGTTTAGCAATTCCACAAATAACATCTATAGTACATAAATTAAGAAAAATGGGAAAACCTATTAGAACAGATATCTTGAATATAGAGGAAGCAAAAAATGAAATTTTAAAAATTGCAAGAAACAATAGGTGAAAAAATGAGATTTTCCAAAAATTTAACAATTGGGCAATATATACATAAAGATTCTATTATACACAAACTTGATCCCAGGGTTAAGTTAATTACAGTATTAATATTAATTATTATTATATTCCTAACAAATAATTGGATAGGCTTTTTTGTCATAGGCATGTATTTGTTCAGCGCTATAATTATTTCGAAAATAAATCCAAAGTATGTATTATTAGGTGTTAAACCTTTGTTATTTATCATTATTATCACCTTACTACTGCATTTGTTTACGACAAAAGGTGAAATAATTTATACTTTCTGGGTTTTAAAGATTACCAAAGAAGGAATATTTAAAGGATTATTTATTGCCACCAGGTTATTTTTGCTAATATTGTCTACATCCTGGTTGACCTTAACAACATCTCCAATCTCGCTGACAGACGGGATAGAGAGAATACTACTAGTTTTTAAAAAAATCAAAATACCAGTTCCGGCACATGAAATTGCTATGATGATGACTATTGCTCTTCGATTTATACCCACCTTGATGGAGGAGACTGAAAAAATAATTAAAGCACAAATTGCACGTGGAGCGGATTTCGAAACCGGGAATATAGTTAATCGTTTAAAAAGTATGATTCCAATTATTATCCCCTTATTTATTAATGCCTTTCATAGGGCTGACGAATTAGCTGTTGCTATGGAAGCAAGATGTTATAAAGGGGGAGACGGCAGAACCCATTATCGTAAATTATCAATTAAAATATATGACAATATATTTTTATTTGTAACTTTCATTGTTTTTATATTGGTGGCAATTTTAAAATATTATTAGGATTAATTGTTATAAGTGATGGAATCAAAAAATATTAAAATAATTATTGCTTATGATGGAACAAACTATTCCGGATGGCAAAGGCAAAAAAACAAAAAAAATATTCAAGGTACAATTGAAAAAACAATTAGTATCATTACCGGTGAACAGGAGATAAAGCTATATGGTTCCGGGCGCACAGATGCAGGTGTTCATGCTCTAGGTCAGGTTGCCAATTTTCATACTTATAGCAATTTGCCTGTTGATAGATGGCCTTTTGCATTGAATAATGCTTTACCAGGAGATATCAGAATAAAGTATGCAAAAAAAGTTAATGCAAGATTTCATGCCCGATACAGTGCTAAGAGTAAATTGTATAGATATTGTGTTATGACTGAAAATATCGTGGATGAAAAAAATTATTATTCATCAAAATATGTCTTTTTAAAAAATTATTGTTACTTTTTTACTAAAAAATTGGATGTTGATAGAATGAACGAAGCAGCAAAATATCTTACTGGATATCATGATTTTAGTAGCTTAAGCTGCTTAAATAAGAAAAAGAATGATAGAAAAAAAAATAAAATAAGAAAAATCCTTAATATCAAAATAGAAAAGAAAAAAAAATTTGTACACTTTTCTATTGAAGCAAATTCTTTTCTATATAAAATGGTTAGAATTATTATAGGGACTTTAATAGATTTTTCCGTAAATGAACGTAATCCCGGAGAAATAATTCAAATACTGAAAAATAAGGATAACTTTAAATCAGGCCAAGTAGTGCCACCGTGTGGTTTATATTTAGTCAAAGTACGTTATAAATAATATAATATTAACAAAAAAGATAATAAAGATCGCACCCGCATAGCGGGTGGCTTTAAGAACCCCTGAAAGGGGTTTAACTTTTTTGCTCTTTTTCTTTCGATTTTTTATTTATACCTTTAGCCATAATCTTTCTTAAGCAATAGTATTTCCAACTTTGGACTTCAGGTGAAATATTATCATCTAGATTATTTTAATCTTTTTATGATAAAACCATTTATTTAACCATTACCATCTTCTAAGAAAATGGTAATGGTTAAATAAAATCATTATATAGAGAAATGCCTTGACATTATCTACTAATTATATTAGAATTTTTATGTTATTTTATCCTAATTTTATAAACAATGGCAGCACAGGGAGGGAAATTTGAAAACATATAAAGAAAAAAAAGAAAACATACAAAGAAAATGGTATCTGTATGATGCAGATGGAAAAATATTGGGAAGACTGGCAACCGAAATAGCTTCGATTTTAAGAGGGAAAAATAAGGTTGTTTTTGACGAATCTCAAGATCTCGGAGATTATGTTGTTGTTATTAATGCTGAAAAAGTTAGAGTAACAGGAAAAAAGGAAGAACAAAAATTATACAGACATCACACTGGTTATCCCGGTTCATTAAAAGAAATAAAGTACAAAGAATTGCAACATAAAAAACCAGAAGCAATTATCGAAAAAGCTGTTAAGGGTATGTTACCAAATAATAAGCTTAATCGTGCAATAATAAAAAAACTAAAAGTATATAGTGGAAATACACATCCACATACTGCCCAAGAAATTGAAATAGTGAACTAACAAAAAAGGAGGTGTAGAGCTTGTCAATAAATCGTTATTATGGAACTGGCAGAAGAAAAACTTCAATTGCCAAGGTTTGGATATTTTCAGGAAAAGGAAATATCACTATTAATAATAAACCCCATAGTAGTTATTTCTTTAATCCTATTGACAGATTAGCAGTAGAAGAACCGTTACAATTGGTACAAAAGATTGATGAGGTGGATGTTAATGTAAAGGTAACCGGTGGCGGAGCTACTGGTCAGGCCGGAGCAGTTAGACACGGCATTGCCAGAGCTTTAGTTGAATACGATCATTCTTTGAGACCTATTCTAAAAAAAGAAAAGATGCTTGAACGTGATGCAAGGATGAAAGAAAGAAAGAAATATGGTCAGAAAGGTGCAAGAGCAAATTATCAGTTTTCAAAGAGATAATATTTCTTTGTTCCTGGTTTTTTTGTCATTTTTATATATTTCAGTTATAAAAAAAGAAATAGCCATCATCAAAGTTTTTTTGATAAAATTATTTTGTGGTGGCTTTTTTATTTTATAAAGAAAGGGTAATCAATCAGATGCCTTTGAATTTTTCTATTTTAGATATACTTGATGTTATTATAATTACCTTCATTTTTTATAATGTACTATTACTAATTAAAGATACACCTGCTGTCCAAATTATTAAAGGACTTGTTGCTCTTTTTGTGTTTTCTTTTATATCTAATTGGCTGGGATTAAGAACTATAAATTGGTTAATTAAAGGACTTATGACAATGCTTGTTGTAGCTATTCCCATTATATTTCAACCAGAACTAAGACGTTTATTATTAAAGATGGGCAGAGGGGGATTCTTAAGCAGTTTAGCATTATTTAAACCAAAGGAAGAAAGTAAAAAATATGAAGAAATCATCGATGGAATTATTATGGTCGCACCCATGTTAGCCGCTGAGAAGAACGGTGCTTTAATTGTTTTAGAAAGAGAAGTAGGACTCCAGGATATATTAGAAACCGGGATTACCTTAAATAGTGATTTTTCATCAGAATTACTTTATTCGATATTTTTACCAAATTCACCCTTACATGATGGTGCTGTAATAATAAGAAATAATAGGATTGCAGGAGCCAATTGTATTTTGCCTTTAACCAAAAGGAATGATATAAAGAAATATTTGGGTACACGCCACAGGGCTGCTATAGGGTTAAGTGAAAATTCCGATGCGTTGATTGTTGTAGTTTCTGAAGAAAGAGGTGCAATTACAGTGGCAATCGATGGACGGTTAACCAGACCTTTGGAATCCCAATTGCTAAAAAAATTTTTACGAAAAATGTACCACCCTAAAAAAAATAATATTTTTAATATGATGAAAACGGGAAAAGATTAAAGTGATTGAAATTAAAAAAAGAATTTTTAAAAATGCAGATATTAAATTATTAGCATTTATAATGGCCATTATCTTATGGTTTTATATTTCAAGTGAATATAACATAACAGCTGAGAGATATTATGATATTGAGATTAGGCCAATAAATTTAGCTGATAATTTATCAATAAGAGTAATCAGAGATAAGATTAGTGTCGGGATTGAAGGGCCAAAAAATATATTAGATAGTTTATCTTCTCAACAAATCGTAGGTACAGTAGATTTGAAAAATACTGTAGAGCCTGGTGAATATCGGATAGAAGCAAATGTTATTATTCCAAAAAATACAAATATTACAAAAATAATACCAAATGAAGTTATAGTAGAGATTGAAAAAATATTAGAACAGGATTTTCAGGTAGAATATAATTTGATTGGATTACCTGAGAGAGGATATTCTTTAGAAGGTGAACCTGATATAAATCCAAAACAAGTGACATTGAATGGTCCAAATTCATTGCTTGAAAAAATAGAGCAGGCAAGAGTTGATATAGATATTTCCTCAATAAAAGAAGATCTAATTACTGATAAGATTGTGTCTATTTATGATAGAACTGGAGAGGAAATTAAAGATATACTGGTTAAACCTAATATTGTTTCTGTATCAATAAAAGTAGGCGAAGGATACCCTGAAAAAATATTACCAGTAAAACCTCGCATTATAGGAAAACCAGCCCCAGAGTATTTTATCTCGAAAATAGAAGCTAATCCGAGTGATATTGAGGTTTATGGGAATTATTCAAAAATAAGTAAAATAGATTTTTTGGAAACCATTCCTATTGATGTCAACGGAATTACAAAAACGCTTACAGTAAAAATACCACCCATTATTGGAGAAGGAATATATATATCTGATGAGCAGGAATCTTTAATCGAGGTTCAGATACATGTTATGGAAAAAGAAGAAGAACTTCTATTTGAAAATATTAAAATAATTAAAAGAGATGCATCACCATTTGTTAATTATCAGCTAATACCTGAAACTGTAGATGTAAAAATATCTGGAAAATATAATGATATAAAAAATGTAACAGAAGATGACATAATAGCATTTGTAAATCTTTTAGATATTGAAATAGAAAAAACAAAAGTTGAGGTCGAATTACCTTCTGGAATAAATTTGATAGAAGTAATTCCAGAAGAAGTTAACATATATATAAAAAACTAAAAAGGATTGTTAAGGATGAATGAGCTATTTGGTACAGATGGTATAAGGGGAGAAGTAAACCAATATCCTATGACTGCAGAAATTGCCTTTAATCTTGGCAAGGCAATTGGTTATTACTATAGTAATATAAATAACAGACAAATACTAATAGGTAAAGATACCAGGCTATCTGGAGATATGTTGGAATCTGCACTTATTGCTGGCCTTTGTTCAACCGGGGTAGATGTAATCAATGCAGGGATAATAACAACACCTGCTATTGCATATTTAACTAAATATTGCAAGGCTATAATGGGCATTGTAATATCTGCTTCACATAATCCCTATTATGATAATGGTATAAAGTTTTTTAACAGCAATGGCTATAAAATTGACAGTATACATGAAAAAAGAATAGAAGAAATACTTATTAATGAAAAGTATAAAAAATATAAAATACCAGGTAAAAAAATAGGCAAGGTTTACCATTTAAAAGAATCTAAGGATATATATAGAAAATATCTATTTAACTCTATTGCCGGAAATATTGAAAAAAATGATTTTAGAATAATTTTCGATTGTGCCAATGGGGCTTCCAGTGAGGTTATTGAAGACCTATTTCACCGATTTAACAACAACTTTAAAGTTATAAATAATTCACCGAATGGAATCAATATAAATCAGAAATGCGGTTCAACCTGTATGAATAGTCTTCAGAAAGAGGTGCTGAGAGAAAAAGCTGACCTGGGGTTTGCATTTGATGGGGATGCTGACAGGGTTTTAGCGGTTGATGAAAAAGGGCAGGTAGTAGACGGTGATCAAATAATGGTAATTTATACCGGCGCTTTTTTAAAAGAGGGTCAGTTGGGGAATAATGTAATTGTCACTACTTATATGAGTAATTTAGGATTTGATGAAACGATTGAAGAAATCGGAGGCAAAGTAATCAGAACAAATATTGGGGATAAGTATGTATTAAAGGAAATGATTGAAAAAAAGTCTTGTCTGGGAGGAGAGCAGTCTGGACATATTATTTTTTTGAAAAAAAGCCCTAACGGTGATGGTATAATTACATCATTACAATTGCTGAGGGCGTTAAATAAAAATGATGAAAAGGTATCTTTGCAAGCTGCGCGTATGAAAAAATATCACCAAATGTTATTAAACTATCATATTGAAAATAAATTATCTTTTTTATGCAGCAAAGAGTTTAATGAAATAAAAAAGGAGTTAAAAAGTATTCTAAAAGATAACGGGAGAATCTTAATTAGACCATCAGGGACTGAAAATAAGATTAGAATATTGTTAGAAAGCAAAGATAAGGGGATAATTGATAATCTGGGAAAACAACTTAATAGTTTTATTGAAATTTACAAAAAAAAGTATTAAATAAATATTTCTTTTATGCTCAGTATTAAAAGAATAAATGATAAATTAACCAATAATATAATATAAAAATATTATGGTAAATATGGTATAATAATATTAATTTTAGTAGAAATAGAGCTTCACGAAATTAAAAGATAGTTCTTGAAGGACACTTAGTAGAAAAAAAGGGAGGGGGTATTTATTAATAAAATTAAATAGAATATTAGCGCCCGAGCTTAATATAAAAAAATATTTATTTCATTTTTTTATATTAAGTTGACGAGGTAGGAGTTAATCGAAATTTCGGCGGATGCTCCTGGGATGCCATCCCTTAGGTAATTACAAAACTTACAAGTGATTGTAAGGACAAAAAATTACCAGGTTATTATTGATCCTTATTTTTGTTAATATATTGCTAAAAATATTGTAGTAAAAATCCTCATTAACTATTACTGGTATTCTTTACTGGATTAATAATGAGGATTTTTTTATTAGGAAGAAAGGAAAATATAATGTGCGGAATAATTGGATACATTGGAGATAGAGAAGCTTTACCAGTACTGATGCAAGGATTGAGGAAACTTGAATACAGAGGTTATGATTCTGCTGGTATAGCTATATTAAATGGTAGTAAAAATATAAATATTAAAAAATGTAAAGGCAGGATAAGATATCTTGAAAATATAATAGAAGAAAAGCAGTTAAAAGGGAATTTAGGATTAGGGCACACAAGATGGGCTACCCATGGAAAGCCAAATGATGTTAATGCGCACCCTCATTTTTCTGCTGATAATGAAGTTGTGGTAGTTCATAATGGTATAATTGAGAACTATTTATCCTTTAAAGAAAGCCTGATTAATAGTGGATATAATTTTTTATCTGACACAGATACCGAAGTGTTGCCACATCTAATAAAACAGAACTATAAAGATGATATTACAGAAGCGGTAAGAGAAGCCCTAAAAATGGTTCAAGGCTCTTATGCATTAGGAATAATATCAAAAATGGAACCAGACAAAATAGTTGCCTCAAGAAGCGGTAGTCCTCTTGTGATAGGAATAGGAGACAATGAAATGTTTTTAGCATCAGATATCCCGGCACTATTAAATTATACAAGAAGAGTTATATTTTTAGATGAAAATGAAATAGCTACCATAGGAAAAAATTATGTCAGAGTGACTAACCTAAAAGGGGAAGAAATTAAAAAGAAAATAATCGAAATTGAATGGAATTCTGAAATGGCTGAAAAGGATGGTTATAAACACTTTATGTTAAAAGAAATTTTACAGCAACCCTCAGTCATTAGAAAAAATTTAAGTAAATACATACACTCAGGAAAAGTACATTTGCCAGATATAAATTTAGAACAGAGCATAATCGATAAATTAGAAAAAATTCACATTATAGCATGTGGAACTGCTTCATATGCTTCCCTTGTGGGCAAATATGCAATAGAAAGCCTTGCAGGAATACCTGTAGAAGTAGATTTTGCATCTGAATTTCGGTATAAAAAACAACTGTTAAAGAAAAATTCATTGGGCATAGTTGTGTCTCAATCAGGAGAAACTGCTGACACAATTGCCGCAATGCGATCTTGTAAGGATAAGCTTTGTTCTGTATTGGCAATTGCAAATGTTAGAGGGAGCACTATAAGTAGAGAAGCAGACCAGGTAATGTATATAAATGCTGGACCCGAAATTGGTGTTGCCTCAACGAAGGCCTTTATCGGTCAAATACTCTCATTATACTTACTGGCAATACATTTAGGGAAAAAAAGAAAAGTGCTTTCTGACAGGGAAGAAAAAAAAATTGTTAAAGAAATAATGAAAATACCGCAAAAAATTGATATGATTTTAAGTAAGGAAGAATTGATAAGGAGAATAGCTCATGATTTTGCAATATATAAGCATTTCTTGTTTTTAGGTAGAGATATTAATTTCCCAATTGCTTTAGAAGGTGCCTTGAAATTAAAAGAAATATCTTATGTGCATGCAGAGGCTTATCCCGCAGGAGAGATGAAACATGGACCCATAGCATTGCTGGATAAAGATTTTCCAGTTGTTGCGATTTCCCCGAAAGATCATATATATCAGAAAATGATTAACAACATAAAGGAAGTTACTGCCAGAGAAGCTTCGGTTATAGCTATAGCAACTGAAGGTGACGAAGAAATCAATGCAGTGGCCGATAAAGTTATTTATATTCCTGAAGTTCCGGAAATATTGTATCCATTGTTAACAGTTGTTCCTTTGCAACTTTTAGCATATTATATTGCAGATATTCT
The DNA here is from genome assembly GCA_964636625.1 of uncultured Atribacterota bacterium. Classification (GTDB taxonomy): domain Bacteria; phylum Atribacterota; class Phoenicimicrobiia; order Phoenicimicrobiales; family Stramentimicrobiaceae; genus CAZWUL01. Next base: position 26,241 of record CAZWUL010000006.1, read on the forward strand.
TGGCAAGGATATCGATAAACCAAGAAATCTTGCTAAAAGCGTAACAGTAGAATAGAATAAATCAGCACCGGAATAAATTTTAAATATGCCGGCGCTACTTGTATAATTAAAATATTTTCCCCTAAATGGCTATCAGATTTGGCCAGGGGAAAATTTAATATATTTAAAATTAAAAGAAAAAACTTTAGGTGAAAAATGATTTTTGGCACCGGAATTGACGTGGTTAATATTTATAGAATAAAAAAGATAATAAAAAAATGGGAAAACCGTTTCCTGAAAAAGATATATACTGATAATGAAATTGAGTATTGTGAGAAGAAAGACCATACCTGTTACCATTCTTTTGCAGGAATATTTGCTGCCAAGGAAGCATTCGCTAAAGCGCTTGGAACGGGTTTTCGTGATATTAAATGGAAAGATATCGAGATTAGTAATAATGCTTTGGGTAAACCGAGTATTAATTTATCAGGTGGTCTGAAAAAGATGTTTAAAGGAAAGAAAATGGAAAATACCCATTTATCCATATCTCATACCAAAGAAATAGCAATAGCAATGGTTATTATTGAAAAATAATCTAATAGACTATATTTATGAGAATAACCAAAGGATAATTGAATAAAATTTTTTATAAAGGAGATAGAATGATAGAGAAATTAGGTTCAACATGGGTTGAAGTAAATTTGGATGCAGCAAAGCAAAATATTTTAAATATTAGAAAATTTGTAGGCAAAAATGTTCAAATTATGGGAGTTGTAAAAGCAAATGCATATGGACATGATTTGCCAGAAATTTCAAAAATTATACTTGGAAATGGAGCCGACCAACTTGCGGTAGCTAGAATTGAAGAGGCAATTTTATTAAGAAATAATAATATTAAAGCTCCAATATTAGTATTAAATGTTCCCTTAAGAGAACATTTAGATTTGTATTTAAAGCATAATATCATGCCTACCATAAGCGATTTGGACACAGTTGAAGCTTTAGAGAAAAATGCTTTTCTAGCAAAAAAGAAAATAGGAATACATGTAAAAATAGAAACAGGAATGGGAAGAATCGGGATTAAAGCGGAAAAATCATTACATTTCCTAAAAAAATTAAAAAACATGAAGTTTATCAATGTACAAGGAATATATACACATTTTTCAACAGCCGATGAAGAAAATAAAAAATATACTGAATATCAGTTTAAAAGTTTTTGTAATGTTATGAATGAAATAAAAAGTAGCAATATAGAAATACCTTTTTATCACGTTGCTAATAGTGGCACCATTCTTGATTTGCCGAATATGTGGTTAGATATGGTTAGACCGGGTTGCATTTTATATGGATATTATCCTTCAAGCGAGGTCACTAAAAGCATAAAACTATTTCCGGTAATGTCTTTTAAAACACGAATTGCCTTTATTAAAAATGTACATGCAAGTAGTTTTATCGGCTATGGAAATACCTATAAAACAAACAGGGAGACGATAGTTGCGACTTTACCAGTAGGTTATGCGGATGGCTATCCCAGGCAGCTATCCAACAGGGGAAAAGTGCTGGTTAATGGGATCGAGGCACCGATAATTGGCAGAATATGTATGGACCAGACAATGATTGATATAACTGATATTCCTAACAATATAACTGTTGGTGATGAGGTTGTATTGCTGGGAGAGCAGAAGGGAAACAAAATAACAGTTGAAAAAATTGCAGAGCTATTAGATACTATTGCTGATGAAGTGGTAAATATAACAGATAAGGGTAGAGTGGCCAAACTGTTTATTAAAGATAAAAAACCATGGAAAATTAAAAATATTTTAGGTGAATATTATATAAATGGAAAATAATAAGAGAAGTTGTGGGGCTATTACTTATATAAGCAATAGCCCGGTACAGACATTTTCTTTGGGTAAAAAATTGGGAATGCTTCTTAAAAAAGGAGATTTAATTGCATTAGATGGAGACCTGGGAGCCGGAAAAACTTGTTTAATTCAGGGTATAACTCACGGATTAAAAAGTAAGTCCAATGCTTCAAGCCCCTCTTTTTCTATTATTAAAGAATATCAAGGTAATATACCAATATATCACTTTGATTTATATAGACTTAACCACCAAGAAGAAATTGAAGAATTGGGATATGAAGAATACTTTTATGGGAATGGAATTACACTAATTGAATGGGCAAATAAGATAAAAAATTATTTGCCAGATGAATTATTGTTGGTCAAAATAAAAATGAGTAAGGAATATCTAAAAAGGACTATCATTTTTAAGCCAATTGGGGATGGATACAGGAATTTGATGGAGGAGTTAAAATAATTTGAAAATATTGGGAATCGACACAACTACTGATATTTTGAGTTTAGCAATTGTTGAGAGTAAAAAAATTATTTTTGATTATATGGTTAGTACACCAGAAATTACGCATTCTTCTATGCTTGTTCTTTCATTAAGAGAGATAATGAAAATTACCAGAGTTAATATAAACGAATTAGGCGGTATTGCTGTTTCTATTGGGCCAGGTTCTTTTACTGGATTAAGAGTTGGGCTTGCTACTGCTAAAGGATTAGCTTTCTCGCTTTCAATACCAATTATAGGAGTAAATTCTTTGGATGCCTATGCATTAAGGTGGAATGAATTACCTGGCATATTATGTCCGATTATCAAAGCAAGACAAGATGATTATTATTTTACATTTTTTAAAAAAGAAAAAAATAATGACCGGTTAATCAGACTAGAGGATTATCAATGTCTGGATTGGATGAGCATTAATAGAATTTTTGATAAATATAATGAAAAAATATTTGTTTTTGGAGAAGGATTGGGAGAAGTTATCAGTGATAATCAAACTAAATATTTTAAGGAAGATAAAGTTGTTTTAGTTGTAAGAGAACAAGAACCCCCAGGGGCTAGAAATATTGCCCTGATGGGACAAGAAAGATTATTACAAAACAAAGAAGATGATGTATATAAAATATCTCCCTTTTATATAAAAAAATCTGCAGCAGAACAAAAAAGAAAAGAGCTCAAAATACGACAGAAAGATATTAATCAAGATGACTAAAAAGATAATCCTAGGAATTGAAACAACCTGTGATGAAACATCTGTAGCAGTTGTTGAAAATGGAGAAAAAATACTGTCAAATATTATTGCTTCACAGGTAAAAATTCATCAAAAATATGGTGGTGTGGTCCCTGAAATAGCATCCAGAGAACACATGAAAAATATTCTTATTATCTGTGCAGAGGCATTGAAAAAAGCAGGTATATTATTAAAGAATATTGATGGTATAGCAATTGCAAATGGGCCTGGTTTAAAAGGATCATTGCTTGTTGGATTATCTTTTGCAAAGGCAGTATCGTTTGCACTGGACAAACCTTTAATTGGTGTTAACCATATCGAAGGCCACATATATGCAAACTTTCTAGTACATAAAAATATAGAGTTCCCATTTATTTCTTTAATTGTTTCCGGTGGACATACGTCATTAATATTAGTCAACGAAATAGGTCATCTTAAAATTTTAGGTACAACTAGAGACGATGCTGCTGGGGAAGTTTTTGATAAAATTGCGAAATATCTAAATTTGGGCTATCCAGGAGGGCCTATTATTGAAAAACTGGCTTTAAAAGGAGGGAAAAATGCTATCATATTCCCACGTCCTTTGACAAAAACGCCTAATTTAGATTTTAGTTTTAGTGGTTTAAAAACTGCAGTAATATATTTTGTAAATGAAAAGAAAAAAATGCAAGGAGAGCTAAAAGTTGAGGATATCTGTGCATCTTTTCAACAGGCAGTCATTGAAACTTTGATTCACAAAACACTAATAGCTACTGAGAAGCACAGGATTAACGCCATTGTTGTTGGAGGGGGAGTTGCTGCTAATGAATCATTAAGAAGGGAAATGTTGAAAGCTGGCAAAACATATAATAAAAAAATATACTTTCCATCCAAAGAATTATGTACTGATAATGCTGCCATGATTGCTGTGGTCGGATATTATAAATTAATGAAAGGATTTTCTGATTCTTTTTACTTAGATGTTTATACGGGATAATTATAGAGCTATTTCAAAGAATAGGGATATATTATAATATCAAAACAGTTAATAAAGATATTTATGCCAAAAAAGCTTTAAATACTCGTAAATGGTGTTTGCAAAATAATAACACATTATATAATATAGTAAAGGAAATTTTAGCACTCTCACTGTGAGAGTGCTAAATATTTTAAAAAATCATTTGAGGAGGAATAGATATGGATATCAAAAAAATTAAACCCTTAGGTGACCGCATACTGGTTAAACCACTTGTGGAAGAAGAAAAAACCAAAGGCGGTATCGTGTTGCCGGACACGGTATCTAAAGAAAAACCGCAGGTAGGCGAAGTGCTGGCAGTTGGTCCAGGAAGAACAAATGAAGATGGTAAAACATTCCCAATGAACTTCAAAAAGGGCGATAAAGTAGTTTATGCAAAGTATTCAGGTACTGATTTAAAAGACGAAAGTGATGAAGATTATCTGCTTCTTAGTGAAAAAGATATTCTGGCTATCTTAGGATAGATGTCATTGAGCGATTAAAAATTTAATTTACTAAATAGAAAACAATAACAATTGTTTAAGGAGGAAGAATTATCATGGCAAAACAATTTAAGTTTGATGAAGGCGCTAGAAATGCTTTAAAACGCGGTGCAGATACTTTAGCTGATAGCGTAAAAATTACCCTGGGACCGAAAGGTAGAAATGTAGTATTAGAAAAGAAATATGGTTCTCCTACTATTACCAATGACGGAGTTACTATTGCTAGAGAGATTGAGGTAGAAGATCCATTTGAAAATATGGGTGCTCAATTTGTAAAAGAAGTAGCTACAAAGACAAATGATATTGCAGGAGATGGAACTACAACCGCAACAGTATTAGCTCAGGAAATATTGCACGAGGGCTTAAGGAATGTCGCTGCTGGTGCAAATCCCATGCTGCTGAGAAGAGGAATTCAAAAAGCAGTTGAAAAAGCTGTTGAAGAAATTAAAAAGTTAAGCATTGAAATTAAAGATAAAGAGTCTATAGCAAATGTAGCGTCAAATTCTGCTGCTGATAGAGAAATTGGCAATATTATTGCTGATGCTATGGAAAAAGTTGGTAAAGACGGGGTAATAACTGTCGAAGAATCAAAGACAATGGGAACAACTCTTGATGTTGTTGAAGGAATGCAATTTGACAAAGGATATATTTCCCCATACATGGTTACCGATGCTGAAAGAATGGAAGCCTTACTTGAAGACCCTTTAATTTTAATCACAGATAGCAAAATAAGTAACATGAAAGGACTTTTACCTATTTTGGAAAAAGTCGCCCAAATGGGTAAACCTCTGTTTATAATTGCCGAAGATATAGAAGGCGAAGCACTGGCAACTTTAGTTGTTAATAAAATTAGAGGTACTCTAAATTGTGTTGCTGTCAAAGCCCCCGGTTTTGGTGACAGAAGAAAAGAAATGCTTGCTGATATTGCTACTGTAACCGGTGGCCAGGTTATCTCTGAAGAAGTGGGTTTAAAATTGGAAAATGCTGATGTAGCTATGCTTGGAAATGCTCATCAAGTAAAAGCCAACAAAGAAGAAACCATTATTGTTGGTGGCAAAGGTAATGTAGAAGATATTAAGAAGAGGGAAGCACAGATACGAGCACAAATAGAAGAAAGCACATCTGATTATGATAAAGAGAAATTACAGGAAAGATTAGGCAAATTAGTTGGTGGAGTTGCAGTAATTAATGTTGGTGCTGCTACCGAAACAGAGTTAAAAGAAAAGAAACATAGAGTAGAGGATGCCTTATCTGCTACTAAAGCAGCTGTTGAAGAAGGTATTGTTGCCGGTGGCGGAACTGTGCTTATTAATATTATTCCTGAATTAGAAAAATTCAAACTGGAAGGCGATGAACAACTTGCAGTAAAAATAATCAAAAAAGCCCTGGAAGAACCTACTAAACAAATTGCAAAAAATGCAGGTTATGAAGGTTCTGTTATTGTTGAAAAATTAAGAGGAAAAGATAAAGGAATCGGATTTGATGCCGCTGAAGGTGAATTTGTAGATATGGTCAAAAAAGGGATTATCGACCCAACTAAAGTAACACGTTCTGCTTTGCAAAATGCTGCAAGTATCGCTGGAATGGTGCTTACTACAGAATGTTTAATTGCTGATAAACCTGAAGAAAAGAAGGATTCTCCAGCTATGCCAGGCGGAGGCGGAATGCCAGGTGGAATGCCAGGCGGCGGAATGTACTAATTAGTAAAGATATTATTAATAAATATATAATAATTTCTTTACTAATGATTATTACAATAAAAAAGACCTTTTCTTATAATAGAAAGGGTCTTTTTTATTGTGTCTTGTCAAAAACTATAAGTATATTATTTATTATCCATACAATTCATCAATAGGATAATATTTTAAATCAAAAGCATCTGCAACTGGCTTATAGGTTATTTTCCCATTGATAATATTAAGTCCTTTAGCGATTGCCGGGTTACTGATAATGGCTTTTTGAACCCCTTTATTGGAAATTTCCAGGGCATAAGGTAAAGTGGCATTTGTTAAAGCAAATGTGGACGTTCTGGCAAAGGCACCAGGCATATTGGTTACACAATAATGGAGTACACCATGAATTTTAAAGGTTGGATTACTATGAGAAGTTGGCTTACTGGTTTGAATACATCCTCCCTGGTCGATGGCAACATCTACAATGACTGAGTTAGGTTGCATTGACTTAATCATTTTTTCTGTAACTAATTTGGGTGCTGCCGCTCCAGGAATAAGAACTGCGCCTATTACCGCATCTGCATCTTGGATTTCCTTTTCAATATTATGCTGATTGGAAATGATAAAATTCACATTTTTGGGCATAATATCATCAAGGTATTTTAGACGGTCCAAACTAATATCAAAAATAGTGACATTAGCACCGATGCCTGCTGTAACTTTGGCAGCATTGGTTCCAACTGTTCCACCACCAATGACCAGCACTTTGGCTGGCTTAACACCAGGAACACCCCCCATTAAAACTCCTTTCCCGCCGTAGGGAAGGGCTAAAAAGTAAGCTGCTACATGTCCGGCCATTTTTCCCGCCACCTCACTCATAGGAGACAAGAGTGGTAAGTTTCTATTTGGGGTTTCTACTGTTTCATAAGCAATGCAGATACTATTACTATCTATCATTCCTTGAGTTAATTCCCGTGATGCGGCAAAATGAAAATAGGTAAAAACAATCTGTCCTGGTTTGATTAACGGATACTCACTGGACATTGGTTCTTTGACCTTCATAATCATATCAGATTGTTCAAAAATCTGCTCAGCCATATCTAGAATAGAAGCACCGGCATCTCGATATTCCTGATCCAAAATTCCACTACCGATCCCCGCATTTTTTTGAACTATTACCTTATGTCCAGCTAATGTAAATGCTTTGACGCCTGCTGGTGTAATGGCAACCCGGTTTTCATTATTTTTAATTTCTTTAGGTACACCAATTATCATTAGATATATATTCCTCCTTGTAAAATAATGGTATAGGGTAAGGACATAATATAGTATACAATATCATCTAACCCTATACCATCAAATTGAAATAAAAAAATTAAATCTTTAACATTTCAGGATTGGAAAAATATTCCTTTACCTGTTCTGCCATTACACCGCTTAATAATACAAGTCCAATAAGATTTGGTATAGCCATGGCACCATTTAAGGTATCTGTAAGCACCCATACAAAAGGAACTTCAACTATTGAACCAAGAAAAGCTACAATTACAAATAACCATGCGTATGGCATAACTACTGATGGACCTAAGATAAAGCGTGAACATTGCTGACCATAGTAACACCAGGTAATAATAGTAGAATAACCAAACAATAAAGAGCCAAGTGCGACAATTGGACCACCTATATTACCTAAAACAGTAGAAAAGGCATGAGCAGTTAGTTGGGTACTTGTGTATCCAGTACCTAAAGAATCAGTAAGAAGAATAACTAAAGCTGTCATAGTACAGATAATAAGGGTATCGATCATTACATCAATCATGGCAATGGAACCTTGCCGAACTGGATGTTTTGTTCTGGCAACAGCATTGGCAATACTTCCACTACCTAAGCCAGCTTCATTGGAAAATATACCCCGGGCAACACCAAACCGCATTGCCTGGGCTACAGTAGCTCCTGCAAATCCGCCAAATGCTGCCTTTCCGCTAAAGGCACTTCTAAATATTTCTCCAAAAGCCCAGGGAACCATATTTATTTTTGAGATTATAATAATCATAGCTCCGACAATATAAAAGAAAGCCATAAATGGCACCAATTTTTCAGTTACTTCACCGATTCGTTTTATACCTCCAATAACCACCAACCATACCAGGATAGTTATTACAATTCCGGTTACAATTTGAGGAATTCCAAAGACACTGTTTCCAACTAAAGCCATTGAATTAGTTTGTACCATATCGCCAATTCCGAATGCCGCTATAGCACCAAAGAGGGCAAATATCCAACCTAACCATTTTTGTCCCAAACCTTTTTCTATAAAATACATTGTGCCTCCGGCAAGAGCTCCATCCTTATCTTTAATTCTATATTTCACACCCAGTGCAGCTTCACATAACTTAGTTGACATCCCCACCAAAGCAATAAGCCACATCCAGAGGACTGCCCCTGGACCTCCTGAAGCAATAGCGGTTGCTACTCCTGCAATATTACCATTTCCTATGGTTGCAGCTAATGTTGCGGTTAATGCTTGAAATGGAGTGATTTCGCCGGCATCTTGTTCACTTTCATCTTTTTTTGTTAAACCTCTAAAAATAAGTTTCCAACCATGTCCAGAATGCTTGAATTGCGGAAAACCCAATCGAATTGTCAAGAAAAGGCCTGTACCAGCCAAAATTATTAACATGGGAGGACCCCATACAAAATCACCAACAACAGTCAAAAGATTCATAAATGCAGTCATATTTTGTACCTCCTAATATCGTTAATATTAATAACAAATCTTGTTTGTAAAATGTTTATTTAAAAAATATATAATCACTTCCTTTCTATATTGTTATCAGGAAACCTCCTTTCTTTAAATATTTTTTAACTGCCTTGTAATAGTAGATCTCCATACAGATAGTCTTTGCAGGAATGATAGGGCTAACAGCTATACTTTTTTGAATTATTAAATTTTTCATTTGAAATTGAAAGCCTATCAAAATAAAAATCACTAAGATGTTTACCTTTTGCTACTATTTAGCTTTTTTCCTTTTGTTTTTAATACTTTAGTAATAATATTTCTTAAGCAATAGAACTTCCAGCTTTGCCTTCAGGTAAAAAATTGTCATCTAACTTATCTTATTTTTATGGTTAAAAAACTATTTACCGCAGATTTCTTTTGTAGAAGCAAATATTATAGTGAAGTTAATATATTATGATAATAAGAAATCTACTGGGAAGCTTTATTATTTTTTAAAATAATATTGTGTTAAATTATTATATTTTAAGTATACACGGAAAATAATGGTTAGGTGATAGGTTGTTTTGAATAATATCAAACTATTTATATTTTCAAAGAGCGAATAGTAGAAACAAAAAATTATCCCCCGCCTTTGAAGCAGGGGGTTTTACTTAATTACAAAATTATCTTTTATTAACAGGTAGCAAAAAAGGCATAGGTACTATTTTAGCCTTAACAGGACGATTTCTTATTATAATATCTACCTGAGTACCTATCTCAGAAAAGGACTTATCTATAAGTGCCATAGCATAAACTTTCTTTAAAGAAGGACAATAATTTCCTGAAGTTATAAAACCTATTTCTTGATTATTTTTTTGTATCTCCATTTTATTTCTAGGAATACCCCCTTGAGGAATGTAAAGCCCAACTAGTTTTCTGGTAATTCCTTGTTTTTTAATCTCAAGAAGACTATCTTTTCCAATAAAGTTATCTTTGTCAAATTTGACTGTCCACTCCTGACCTGTTTCCAGAGGGTTAACATTTTCATCTATATCGTTACCATACAGCCAATAACCAACTTCAAATCTTGTGGTATCTCTCGCGCCTAACCCACATGGTTTTATTCCAAAATTCTGGCCTTCATTTAGAGTGTTTTTCCAAATATCCACTATATCGTTAGCATAGAGTGTATATATCTCAAATCCATCCTCTCCAGTATATCCAGTTCTGGATATTAGGACTTCTTTTTCAAAAAGTGTACCTTTTATAAAAGCAAACCTTTTTAAATCAGACAAAGTAATCTCACCTCTAAAAAAAGTTGATAATAGTTCTTCTGATAAAGAACCCTGTACAGCTACTTCACCATAATCGCGACTTTTATTTAGTATTTCTACTTTAAAGCCATCGCTTTGTTTTTTTATCCATTGCTCATCTTTTTCAGAGTAACCTGGAGAGGCATTAACAACTAAGAGGATAAAATTGTTGCTTACTTTATATACAAATAAATCATCTACCTGTCCCCCGGCCGGATAGCACATTGGAGAATATTTTATTGTTCCATCTTTCATATTGTCAAATTTGTTGGTTAATAAATAGTTAACAAAAGGAATTGCTTCTGGGCCTTTTATTTCTATTTCACCCATATGGGACACATCAAAAATGCCGACCTTTTCCCTGACAGCATTATGCTCTTCAATAATGCTGCTATATTGAACAGGCATATCAAATCCATCAAATGGGATCATACGGGCATTTAATTTTATATGCTCCTGATGGAGTGGAGTTAATAATAAATCATTAACAGGCATCATAGCCTCCTTGCTAAAAATTTATATTTTCTTTCGAATAATTTAATTTATCTTTATTTTGTAATTCATCATCATAGGTCAAGATAGCTTGTTTTACAGCTAAAGCATCATCGGTTTGACTTACTGGTGTAACATGAGGTGCAGATTTTAAAATTTCTGGGGTTTCTTTGGATTCCTGGGATATTTTAATCATTACATCAATAAAGTTATCCAGGATTTCTTTTCCTTCAGACTCTGGTGGTTCAATCATAATTGTTTCATCAGCATATGGCTCAAAATGCGGGAAGTAAATTGTAGGAGGATGATAACCGTAATCCATCAATCTTTTAGCAATTTGTAATGTTTTTATCCCGTATTTTTTGTATTCACGTCCAGTTAGTGTACATTCATGTCCGCAAAAGCGATCATATGCTGGCTTATAGTAATCCTTTAATTTTGTTAAAACATAATTAGCATTTATGATACTACTTCTTGAAGCTTGATAAAGATATTCTGGTCCCAAAGACAGTATCCAGCACAAAGTTTTAACCAAGACTGAAAAATTTCCCCAAAAACTGCGTATCATGCCAATACTTTTTGCACCAACATCTTTAAATACATATACATTGTTTTCTTGGTCAAAATCGACAAGTGGCGTAGGCAGATAGGGGATAAGGTTGCTTTTAACGCCAATTACCCCGGAACCAGGGCCTCCTCCTCCGTGTGGCGTCGAAAAGGTTTTGTGAAGATTTAGATGAACAATATCAAATCCGGTATCTCCAGGGCGAAGTATTCCCAAGGAAGCATTAAGATTTGCACCATCATAATAAAGTAATCCGCCTTTTCCGTGGATAATTTTCTCAATTTGTTCAATGCCTTCATCATATAAACCAACTGTATTGGGATTAGTAAGCATTAAACCTATAGTTTGTTCATCCATTGCTTTTGAAAGGGCATCTATGTCAACAGTACCATTTTCATTAGATTTTATTTCAACTACTTCAAATCCTCCCATTGCAGCAGAGGCAGGATTAGTACCATGGGCCGAATCTGGAATCAGCATTTTATATCTTTTTTGACCTTGGTCGAGGAAATACTTTCTCATTACCAAGATTCCAGTTAATTCCCCATGGGCTCCAGAAGCAGGAGCCATTGTAAATTGATTCATCCCGGTTATTTCACAGAGGAGTTTATTCAATTCAAACATAACCTCTAAGCTACCCTGCACCAGTTCAATGGGAGCCAAAGGATGTGCCTTTGTAAAATTATTTGAAGCAGCTATTTTTTCATTAATTCTTGGGTTATACTTCATTGTACATGAACCAAGTGGATACAGCCCGTCATCAACACCATAATTATATTTGGATAGTCTTGTAAAATGACGCACAACATCAACTTCTGATACTTCACTTAAATATTTTTTACCTTTTTCTATATATTCCTCAGGCAATATTTCCTCAACATTTATATCATCAAACATATCTGCGGGAAGAGAGAAACCAGCTCTTCCTGGAATACTTTTTTCAAAAATTAGTTTCATTTCTTCCTCCTTATCTGGAAAGTAAACGACAAATTGAGTCTAATTCATCTCTGTTGAAAATCTCTGTTATAGCAAATAGGAAAGTGTTTTCTAAGAATGAATCTGAGTAAAATTTATGTATAGAAAGCGGTGGTATGTAATTATTATCAATTAAAATATTATTTAAATTATTAATATTTCCTTTATAAGTTAATAAAAATTCATTGAAATATGGATATTTATATGTTTGTTCAAATTTACCCGTTTCTAATAATTTTTTTTCAAAATAATGAGCTTTTTTAGCATTTAATAGGGAATATTGATAAAGTCCCTCAGTACCCATCAGTGATAAATATATATTTGAAGCAATTACATTTAAGTTATGGTTTGTGCAAATATTGGATGTTGCTTTTTCGCGACGTATATCTTGTTCCCTTGCTCTAAACGTCATTACAAAACATCTCTTACCATCTTTATCGATAGTTTCTCCGGCAATTCTTCCGGGAATCTGGCGTATGTATTTTTTTCTGGTAGCCAAAAATGCATTATGTGGTCCACCAAAATCAAGTTCTAATCCATATGATTGTGTATTTCCTACAACAATATCCGCCCCCATGTCTCCAGGGGATTTTAATAAACCAAGAGACATGCTCTCAGTGATTACCTGTATTAACAAAATATCTTTTTGATGGGCGATGTCTGAAAATTCATTAATATTTTCAATCCCCCCCAAAAAATTTGGACTTTGCACTAAAATGCAAGCTGTATCTTCATCAATCGTTTGTTTTAGTTTCTTCAGAGATGTTAACCCATTTTCAAAAGAAATTTCTACAATATTGATATTATGAGGAGCCAGGTAGGTTTTAATTGTTTCTAAATAATGGGGGTGAGTCAATGTCGAAACAATAATTTTATTTTTATGTGTTAAACGCAAAGACATAAGTATTGCCTCAGCAGTAGCAGAAGCCCCATCAAATATTGAAGGAACCACCACCTCCATTTTAGTAAGCCTGGCAATGTAGCTTTGATATTCGAACATAGACTGTAAAGTCCCCTGGCTAAGCTCAGGTTGATAGGGAGTATAGCATGTCCAAAATTCTTGTCTTTGCAACAAAGCTTTTTGAGCTTCTGGAATAAAATGCCGATATGCTCCTGCTCCTACTAAGGGTTTAAATTTTTGGAAGTTTGCATTTTTTTGAGATATCCTTGAAATTTTGTCTTCAAGTTCAAACTCTGATAGAGCAGAAGGGATATTTAATTTTCTTTTTAACTTAACGCTATCAGGTATATTATCAATTAATTGCTCAAAAGATGATACGCCAATATCTTTAAGCATTTCCTCTTGTTGCTCCTTAGTTGATGGAATATATCTCATAATTATTTACTCCTGTTTCTTTATTCTTTTCGGAAATCATTATATTCAGAAGAAGTCATCAATTCTTTAATTTCATCCGGGTTGGTCATTTTTATTTTTGCAAACCAGCCTTCACCATAAGGATCCTGGTTTAAGATAGATGGTTCATCAATAACCTTTTGGTTTACTTCCACAACCTCTCCGCTTATGGGAGAATATACATCAGATACTGCTTTTACAGATTCAACAGTTGTAAGAACATCTCCTTTGTTAAGTTTGGTACCGTTTTTTATTTCTTCCACGTAGACAATATCACCTAACTGGTCCTGGGCATAATCTGTAATTCCTATTAACCCAATATTATCTCCTTCGTCTTTTAACCATTCATCATTTTTACTGTAATATAAATTTTCAATTATTTTTGACATTTTAAATTCCTCCAAATTCAATTTTATTCATTTAGAACAATCCAACAGTATTGCCATCTTTATCAATATCAACCCTGGTTGAGGCCGGGACAGACGGCAGTCCTGGCATGGTCATCATGGTACCCAGAAGGGGATAGAGGAATCCTGCTCCGACAGAGGCCCGGATGTCCCGAATGGGTATCTTGAAGTTTTTGGGCCTGCCCTTTAAGGCAGGGTCATGGGAGAGGGAGAGGTGGGTCTTGGCCATACAGATGGGCAGATCAGAAAATCCGGATTTTTCAAAGAGCCTGATATTCTTTTGGGCCTGGGGGAGATAGGTGACCCCATCTGCACCATAGATCTTGTTAGCGATGGTTTCAATCTTTTCTTTGATAGAGGACTTAAGTTCATACAGGTAATGAAAACCGTTTTCTTCTTCACAGGCTTCGATAACAGCCCGGGCCAGCTCTGTGCAGCCTTCTCCACCTTTGGCCCAACCTTCGTGGGTGACTACTGCTGATGCTCCTGCTTTTAAGCCTTGTTCTTTTATCAGGTCAATCTCACCTTGGGTATCGGTGGGGAAGTGATTGATGACTACTACCGGTGAGACTCCGTGGGCAAGGACATTTTCAATATGTTTTTGCAGGTTCTGACAGCCTTTTTCCACTGCCGGTAAATTCTCTTTGGCAAGTGTTTGCTGGTCTAAGGGTTTGCCGGCTATGACATTAATGGCTCCTCCGTGCATCTTTAAAGCCCGGATGGTACAGACGATGACCGCAGCATCTACTTTCAGGTTACTGGTACGGCATTTGATGTTACACATCTTCTCAAAGCCCATATCTGAGCCGAAGCCCGATTCGGTTATGACATAGTCGGCAAGCTTGGTGGCTATTAAGTCTGCCAGGACTGAGTTGTTGCCATGGGCGATGTTGGCAAAGGGGCCGCAGTGCATAAAACAGGGGCCGTGTTCAAGTGTCTGGATTAAGTTGGGATTAAGGGCATCTTTTAAGAGAACGGTCATGGCTCCGGCTGCCTGTAGGTCTTCGGCGGTGACCGGTTTACCTTCACGGGTATAGGCAACAGTCATCCTGCCCAGTCTTTCTCTTAAGTCAAAGATATCGGTAGCCATGGCCAGGATGGCCATTACCTCTGAGGCCACGGTGATATCAAAGCCGGTCTCACGGGGTATGCCGTTGGTCTTGCCGCCCAGGCCGATGACGATACTGCGCAAGGCACGATCAGAGATATCTACTACCCGGTTGATACCAATAGAGTGTAAATCAATATTTAGTTTGTTGCCTTTTTGCAGGTGGGTATCTAACATGGCACATAAGAGATTGTTGGCTGCACCTACCGCATGGATGTCACCGGTAAAGTGCAGGTTTAGGTCTTCCATGGGCACTACCTGGGAGTAGCCTCCTCCGGCTGCTCCGCCTTTGATGCCGAAGACCGGGCCCATGGAGGGCTCACGTAAGGTGTTTATTACCTTCTTGCCTAATTTGGCCAGACCCTGTCCTAAGCCGATAGAGGTGACGGTCTTGCCTTCCCCTAAGGGGGTAGGGGTGATGGCGGTTACTACGATGTACTTGCCCTGGGGTTTATCGGAAAGACGGTTTAAGATATCTGCTTTTACCTTGGCCTTGTACTTACCATAAAGAACAAGCTCATCATCGGTGATGCCTATAGAGCTGGCGATTTCGGTGATGGGGAGCATTCTGGTCTGCTGGGCGATTTGTAGATCTGATAACATGTTTCCTCCTTATTGTTCATTAAAAAATTAATAATTTTATATAAACTAAATTTTAATAACTAAAAGATATCTTATAAAAATAATAATTACAATAATTCAGTCCGAATCACCTTTGTACTTGAAAAATAAATTTATATATTTTTAAATAGTATAATACTCGAAATATCTATTTTCAATAAGATTATCATGGTAGAAAGTATACTATGTTTAATTTCTTAAAATCTAAAAAGAAATAGAAATCTACGGATTAATGAGAAAATTAGCTCCACTCCAATTTAATGCACTCAAAATATGCATTTCTACACCGGTTAACATGGTGTCTTCATCAATATTAAACCTTGAATTGTGGTGGGGATAATGAGATTCTTTTTCTCTGTTCCCGGTACCAACAAAATAGAAGGCACTGGGAACTCTATCAGCAAACTCAGAAAAATCCTCACCGGCAATCGTTTGATAGGATAAAACTTTATCTCGATGACCTAATATTTTTTCCGCATTGGCAATAACCAGTTCGACCATCCTATTATCATTAATTACAGTTTTATTTTCATTAACAAATTTTAATTCATATTTTGCCCTGTAGGACTTACACGTTGCATCTACAATTCTTTTAAATTTTCTATTTACACTCTCCTGGTCTTTGTCTTCCTGTTTATTAAAATATCTTATAGAACCGTCAAGAGTAACTCTATCCGGTATAATATTTGATTTTGTACCACTATTAATCTTGGTAAACATAATAATAGTCGGTTCAAATACACTAATCTCTCTTGTTTGTATGGCTTGAATGCTCTGGATAATATTTGCAGATGTTATAATCGGATCAACTGTCTTCTCAGGGTAACCTGTATGCCCTCCTTCTCCTTTAACAATGAGGTGAAATACATCCAGTGCTCCCGTTATCGGACCAGCTTTTACACCTATAACACCGCTTTCCAAGGGTGTCCACAAATGAAGGGCCATCGCAGCATCTATATGAGGATTTTCCAATATGCCTTCCTTTATCATGGACTCTGCCCCGCCAATTTCTTCATTTGGTTGAAAAATAAATTTAATATTTCCTCTTATTTTATTCCTATAAGATGAAAGTACTTTGGCAGCAATCAAGAGTATGGCAATGTGGGCGTCATGTCCACAGGCATGCATAATACCACTATTAACTGATTTATAGGAAACTTCATTTTCTTCCTGGATAGGCAGGGCATCCATGTCAGCACGGAGAAGCAAGGTAGGGCCTGGAATTGTTCCTTCCAGTAAACCCATTACACCAGTCTTGGCAATCCCCCGGGTTACTTTTAATCCGCATTCCTCCAGATAATTAGCAACAATCTTGGAAGTTCGAAATTCCTTAAACCCTAGCTCAGGATGTTTATGAAAATCCCTTCTAAGTTGGATCAGCTCATCTTTTAAGTTTTTTATCTCCTCTTTGATATTCATTAAAATGACTATGTTTTTCCTTTCTCAAAAATTATTTTCTTTTTTTACATAAAACCGTGGAATTCTTTCTTAACAACTGCAGAATAAATATAATTTATCATGGTAATAAAATCAAAAACCGGTAGATTTACAGCTTTCTGTACTGCCATCCCATAAGGAGGAAGACAGGCACATTCCAATAAAATCATTTTTATAGCAGGATTTTCTTTAACCATTTTTTCTGCTACGGAAATAACTTCTTTTTCCATTTTTTTATCATCAAGCCTTCCGGCTTCTTCGATAATTGCTTCCTTGAAGTGTTCCTGGTCCTCCATACCTTTTATTATAACAGAATTAATATCTTGCAGACCAACCTCATGCAGTATGACATCATCCAGAATCCTTGCATTAGCTGTGATAATGCCAATCTTTTCACTATCACCAATCATACTTTTCATAAAAGAAAGCTGGAAAAGACTGGATAGAAATACGGGAACTGCTAATTGTTGGGCTAACTCTTTTTGATAGATTGCCATAAAACCGCAATTACCGGTAATTGCCCGAACACCATTATTCACTAATTCCTGGGCTGCTATTAAAAATTTATCAAAAAAGCTGCTATCCTTCATAAAAATTTTTTCCACAGTAATCCCGTTTACCACCTGATATCTCACCGGGAAAGAGTAACTGCTGGCATTAGCTACATCACCCGGGATATAAGGAGCAAAGGATGTATCCAATAATAATATTCCAATGGCTTCGCCATAACTTGCCTGGCCTCTTCTGGCATGATATAACATAGCTACAGTTATCGCCTCCTTTCTCATTCTAAAAAGGAAACTTATTTCTTTACAAACAGCTCTATCGGAAAATTATAAAGTGATTCATATCCGTTTTCAGCTATCCGCACAGAAGCATCGACTTCAAATCCCACTTCTTTATACCAGATACCCGGTATAATGTGAAAAGCCATATTTGGTTGTAAAACAGTTTTATCACCAGGTCGTAAACTGACCGTCTGTTCACCCCAGTCAGGCGGATAATTCAAACCGATAGAATAACCCAAACGGGATTCTTTTACAACTGTCGAGTGGGAAATAGCCTCTCTCCATTTAGCCTCTACTTCTTCACAGGTTATAC
>CAZWUL010000007.1:0-40332 GCA_964636625.1 uncultured Atribacterota bacterium
CCAGTACTGTTTATCGTTCGCGCCTCTACCCCACTTCAGATAAAAAGTGAGGCAAACCAATATTTAATTGTTAGTAATATTTTAACAATATATTTTTAAAAGTCAAATTTTCGTAGATATTTTTTATGAACAAAGTACATTGCGTATCACAAAAACACATTTTTAACCTAATTATATATTATAGAAGGCAAATATAATACTAAATCCGGGAAAATAGTACAAATCGCCAATCCAATAATCATCAATACAATAAAAGGTATTATACCTCTATATATATCGGTCATTTTTACCTCTTTAGGCGCTATTCCTTTCAAGAAAAACAAGGCATATCCAAAAGGTGGGGTAAGAAAGGATGTTTGTAGAATTACTGCTACAATTGTTACAAACCACAATTTATCAAATCCTAATTGTGCTGCAATTGGTAGAAATATTGGGAATGTTATATAAATTATACCTGTCCAATCCATAAACATGCCTAAAAAAAAGTATACCCCCATCATCAATGAATATACCAGCCATTTTGACTCTATTGATAAAAATAACTGTGTAACAAATCTGGCGCCCCCCATAGCTACAAAAACTGAGGTAAATACCCCCGCAACTGCCAGCACTATCATGACCATTCCGGTTGTTACAGCTGTATCTTCTATAGCTTCATTTATTATTTTGACAGAAAATTTTTTATAAAAACAAATTAATAAAAATGCCAAAAAACAACCGACCCCTGCAGCTTCTGTGGGTGTTGCAATTCCAAAAAATATTGAGCCAAGCACACCTAAAATCAATAAAATAGGTGGTAAAAAAGATTTTAATATGTCTACCAATTCATTTAAGCTATAAGTTTTAGTTTCCTCTTCAATATTTGTACTTATAACCTGTACGTTAGGATTTACATGAACCACTATTTTTATATAAACAAGATATAAAAATGAAAGAATGAGGCCTGGCACAATAGCTGTTGAAAAAAGTCTACCTACTGACAAAGTCGCCTGATCACCCATTACAACAAGCATAATACTAGGTGGTATAAGAATACCCAGTGAACCTCCAGCAGCTATTACTCCTGTACTAAAACTCTTGCTATAACCATTTTTCAACATATGTGGTAATGCAATCATTCCCATCGTTACAATTGAAGCTCCTACTATTCCAGTACATGCTGCAAATACAGTGCACACAATTATTACTACCAGAGCAATCGCTCCTTTAAATTTTCCAACTAATTGGTTCAAGGAGTAGAACAGTTTTTCAACAATTCCGGATTTATCAAGTAAATTTGCCATAAGTATAAATAGTGGTATCGCTAATAATATATAATTGTCCATTGCCCCGTAAATCCTGCTGGGAATCATTAAGAAAACTCTTTGTTTACCCCAGAAGAAATATCCAAAATATAAACTCAATCCACCTAAAACAGTTACCAGTGGATGGCCTGTAAACAAGACAAGAATCAATAATAAAAACAATAAAATAGTAATTATTCCAATATCCATTTATACTTCCTCTTCTTCCACTAAAAATATAATTTTTCTTAATATAATAGCAATTCCTTGAAGTAAAAATAAAAATGCTGCCACAGGAACAACTGTTTTTATATAATATAATGGCGGTGCCCAAGAACTCCAGCTTCGCTCCAGAGTAACCCAGGAATTTGCAGCAAATCTGGTACCATACACCAATAAAATCCAACTAAAGACACAATAAAATAAAACATATGTTATTATATCAACTATTGCTTTTGCTTTAGGAGACATATAATTTTGAAGAATATCTATATTAACATGCTTCCCTTTAAATGTAACATAAGGAATAGAAAGCATAAAAAAAGCACCACCTAAAAATGTAGTTGTTTCTAATGCCCATATATGTGGACTGTTAAAAAAGTATCGTGATATGACTTCATAAACAACTATGATAACTAAGGGTAAGAGAATCCATTTGCAAATTTTAAATACAACTATAGTAATGCTATCTATTATTTTTACGAGCTTTTTTAATAAATTCAATTTAACACCCCTGTTTTGTTAATAATATATAGAGTAATCTATAAGCTTTTTTATTTGTAAATAAAAAAGCTTATAGATTTAAATTAGTCTTTCAGTTCAATTATATTTAAATTATCAACTAAAATTCTGGAAAATATTCGTCTTCTAAATTTTCTCCGAAACCCCATCTGCCTTGCATTTCACGCCAATTTGAAAAATCTTTAAAATAATTGTAATAAGATTCAGCTACTTTTTTAAACATTGGATCTCTTTCAGAATTTTCTTCTACATATTTTTTTGTAAGAATAAATATTTCTTCCAGTGTTTCATCGTCTAATTCTGTAATTTTAGTTCCGTCATCAATAAAATTTTGAGTTGCTTCGATATTTTCATATTCCCATTTTGCAAATGTCCAGATACCGGTTTCACGGGCTGCAATTTTAAATATTTCTTTAAATTCTTCGGGAAGTGCATTCCAGCTATCCATATTAATCATCCAGCCACCTCCCCATGTTGGCTGATGCCAGCCTGGTAAACACCAGTACTCTGTAACTTCTTGGAAACCCATTCCCCAGTCAATAACAGGAACACTGAATTCAGCTGCATCTATAGTTCCTCTCTCTAATGCGGTATATATTTCGCCACCGGCTAAGGTTACTTCAGTTCCTCCTAGTTCAGAAAAAAGGAAATTAGGAGCACTTCCTCCACCAATACGAGCCATTACACCTTTAAAATCATCTTTGTTTTCTAAAGGCTTGTTACTCCTTAATCCACTTTCCATACCTGCTCTTCCAACCGGGAAATACATCATACCATACTTACCGTAAATCTCACGGAGTAATTCTAAACCACCTCCGTGGTAAAGCCAGAGCTCCAGGTCTACTGCTGTCATACCCACCGGAAATGAAAAATAGAATTCAAAAGCCTTTTCTTTGCCACTCCAGTAACCTGGATAATCGCTTGCAGCATCAAGCATCCCGGTTCTCACTGCATCAAACAACTCGGTTGTTGGCACAACTGAATTAGCTGGAAGAAGATCGATTTTAAATCTGCCGCCTGTCATTTTTTCAATAATCTCGACCATATGATAATCACCTTCAATAAGGTTTATGGTCGGTGTCCAGCAAGTGCTAATTTGCCAATGTACTTCAACATCATCTGCAGCATAAATAGCAGGTGAAATTCCAAGAAATAATATCCCAATCATAATTGCTATAACATAAAATTTTCTCATAATATTCTCCTCCTTAATATTTTATATTTTAATATAATTTTATCTTGAATTATACGCCCTTTTATAATTTACTATAAAAATATTTACTAAGCATCTCTGTATCTATATTTTATATTAATAAAACCCCCCCCCTTCTTAAATGCAATTATTTAAGTTATCCTTATTTTAATGATTACTCTCCTTTCTTATCAAAGTTTTCTTATTCTGTATCTGTATATTTTAATTTACATGAATGTTAAGAAATAGTTTCCCAAACAAATACATAAAAACCTCTATTCATTCAATCAATAATTTGTCCAAATTTGTTAAAATTCATTTTTTCGGCATTACCAATTATCTCAATATTTTCCATATTTCTTGCATCTTCTAATAGACCTTCAGAGATATACATTTCATCTATATCAGAAGTATTTTTAATTCTTACCAATCTTATATTCTTATAATCAAAGGGGCCAGCAGTTGCAAATCCACTTTCAATTGCCTCTTTATCAGAACTGCACACTAGTGGTATTCTACCTTTTTCTGGGGTAATTGCAGTCACTGTATTTACAAAAGTAGTATTTAAATCAATCTTATCCATTAATGGTTTTGTTATAAAGTCTGATAGTCCAACTCCAATAGCATTTCCACCAGTCTTATTTGTAATATCTCTTAAAACAATTCTAGTTATTTTTGGTTCTGTTAATTCTTTTTCATAGATATTTCTAATTCTTCCAATAACCTTTGTATCCATTCCTGTCCCGCTAATATCTTTACCTGCTTCATCGACTATTAAAATATCTATTTTTTTAAATGGAAGTTTTGGTGTTTGCTCTTTTGCTATTGACAATAAATGTTGTTCTTTTTTTAAGAAGTCTTTTGGTTCTACAAATTCAATCAAAGATGTTTTTCTATATCCATTTTCAATGATTCCTACACCAAGGGTAACAGGAGTTTTTTGTAAAATTTGCTCTCCTATTTCAATAAGGGTTTTTTCATAACCATATTTGACTGCATAGGAATGGGCTGTTAAAGCTCCTTTATGTTTCCCAAGTCCAATTACCAGCATTTTAATTAAACCACTTTCAATTTTCCCAAAAAATTCAGTATGTGATTTAATCCTATTTACTGCAATAATATGGTCAGCATTGGATGCAATTTTATCAATATATACCGGAATCCCGCTTTTTGTATTTCCAATATTTACAACATTCATAGAACTATAAATTGGAGCACCTGTTGAATCCTGGGTAATGCCATATTTTGCCAGTACTGAAGTTTGTCCCTCAGCAGTTGCTCCACCGTGGGAACCCATTGCAGGTACAATAAAAGGGTTTGCCTTTATTTTTTTTAATTCCTCAACAATTATTTTGATTATATTAACTATATCTGTAATACCTCGGCTGCCGGCTGTAATAGCAACAGTGTCTCCCTCTTTAATTTTGGCGCCTAATCCTGTATATTTAATCTTCGATTGAATATACCCGGGTATGTCTTTAATATAATCGTCATGTACTTTTTGCCTGATTTTAGTCATTCTTGGTAATATCATAGTTTTTCCTATATTAAATATTAAAAGAAGAACATAAATTTAACTTTATATAACCGGTCCAATAGTGTATATATCCATTGCTTTTGTATAACCAGAAATTTCTGCTTTTGTAAGTTTACCAGAGGCAACATCAATAATTTCAGAAAAAATTCGTTTTCCTGCTTCTTTAATGGTTTCTTCGCCTCTAATTACCGGGCTTACATCTAGATCCATATGATCACTAAGTTTATTCATTGTATTCTTGTTTCCAGTTACTTTTATTACAGGTACGAATGGGAAACCCTGGGGTGCCCCTCTTCCGGTTGTAAAAACAATAACAGTTGCACCCGCTGATGCTAAACCGGTTAATAATTCTGGCTCTCTCCCTGGAGAATCCATCATTACTAAACCTTTTCTATCTGGCTTTTTACCGTATTCATATACTGCTTGAATTTTTGCATTTCCAGCTTTTGCAATTGCACCTAATGATTTTTCTTCTATCGTAGTTAAACCACCTTTTATATTACCGCCGGTAGGTTGACCTCCACGAATGTCAGCTCCAACTGATTTGGCTCTGTTTTCCATTCTATTTACAAGCTCATATATTTTCTTTTCAACTTTTTCATTAGCTGCATGTTTAGCCATGATATGCTCAGCACCAATAATTTCTGTTACTTCACCAAAAATTGAGGTGCCTCCTTTTTCAACTAGTATATCTGATGCTACTCCTAATGCTGGATTTGGAGCTAACCCTGAGGTTGTGTCTGAACTTCCACATTTTAATCCAAGAACAAGTTTATCTATTGGATGCCATTCACTTTTCTGTTTTGAAGCATCTCTTACCATTTCTTGTGCTTTCAATGTACCGGATGAAATTGAACGAGCTGCTCCTCCGATTTCTTGAATAATTATCGATTCCACCTTTTTACCTGTTTGAGCAATTTGTTTCTGAACCTCATCAATATCCACACTTTCACAACCCAAGCTAACTAAAAGTACTGAGTGTAAATTTGGATTATTACCCAAGCCTATGAGTGTATCTGTAACTCTCTTAATATCAACCGGTGTTTGGCAACAACCTTGCTGATGTGTGAAATACACTGTTCCCTTAACTTTATTTGCAATATCAATCGCTACTTCATTTGCACAAACAACCGTTGATATTATGCCAACATAATTCCTGGTTCCCACTGAACCATTCGCTCTTTCATATCCACTGAATCTCATTTTAATTTCCTTTCTAAATCTCCTCTTCCCCTTAGACTTTCAATATTATGTATATGAGCATAATATCCTTCCGGTATTGATTTTGTGGCTTTGCCAATAATCTCGCCATATTTATATATATTTCCATCTTTTTTTATAGTCTTAGTAGCAAATTTGTGGCCAAAAGGAATTTTTTCCTTAACTGATATACTCTTCTTTTTTTTATTTTCACCCACAGTTACCGATTCATTGGCATCTATATCTCGTAATGCAGTTGCAACATTATCTTTACTATTTATTAACAATGCATCAATTTTCAACAGAATCACTCCTCTTTATTTTAAAATATTTTTAGGTATTTAAATTAATAGACAATCAAAATATTTATTTTCTTCTGATAGTAACTTTCCCATTATCGGAATCTACAGTTATTTGATCTCCATCTTCAATAATATTAACCACATTATCATCAAAAGCGTATACCATAGGAGTGTTAGTTAATAAAGCTCCAGCAAGAGTAGTGCCTTGTGCCCTGTTACAAACAATTGCTTTTGGTGCTTTCTTGCTTTTATACAAGTAATAATATCCAAATGTATCCCCGGCTCCGCCTTTCCCGGCAGGACATACTAATATTTTGCCAGCCATGTTTTTCCCTTTAGCTTGATGGCCTACTTCAACAATTTCTCCGGTTTCCCAATTTGTTCCACCCCAAAAAGCAACTAGATCCTTACTTACAACTGCTTCTCCTTCAATAATTCCGAGTTTTTTAATAGTTTTACCTTTGATTACCTTTTCTTTCATTTCTAACTCCTTTCATTCCATTTTCCATTAATAGATGCTTCAATACACTTCTGTATATCGCCAAGCCTAACTTTTCTATTTGAATCTGAAGAAAATCCTGTATAGAAAAAGGCCGCTTTTATTGAATCAGTTGCAATGGTACCAGTTGCTTGTGTTCCAGAAAAGGCAATACACATATCCTGAACTACTGTTCCACCAGCTTTTTCAATGACATCTACATACCCCATATCTTTTGCAGTAAGCATATAATATCTATTAGTTGAAACAATAAGAGTCACATCTGGGTGAACTTTTTTATTCTCAAGTGTTTCTGCAATTATTCGAAATTCTGGAAGTGTTACATGCGGACATCCTAAAAAGACATAATTTACCGGATTTTCTGTTGCTGTAGTTGCAATTTGATATGATTCTTCAATATCTGATTTTGTTATTTCATATTCTTCAACAGGTTTCTTATTACCAAGCGCCTCTTCCAAAGTGTTTGCTTCTGGAGTCAAGCCAACAATATGCATTATGGCTAAACCGGATTCAACTGCAATAACTTCTAGCAAGTGTTTCATTTGTGTAAAAGATAATTCTTTTGGTAAGCCTAAAAAGACTGGTGTCTTTTCTTTACATTTCCGAGAAGCGGCAAGGCTATATGCATCCCAATCTGTATAATTAAAGCTTGCTATATCAACATTATTTGCCGGTCTTATTACGACTTCTGCATATCTGTTCTTCTGTAAATGGGCACCAATCTCTGGATATACACCAGTTATTGCAGCAGCCAAGGAAGTAACTCCGTCATCTCTTTCACAACGAGAGCCAAACACTGTATTCGCCCAAAGTATCGCAATTGATTCGGCAATACTTACATGTTGCCCAAATTTTGTAGGATATATGGTAAATGGTAAGGCAGTATAACTTGGAATTACACCAAGATTCTCAAAATATTTTGAGGCAGGATTCATGATACTTTTCATCTCTTCAATAGTATCATTAGAAAATTCCATTTTGTGTGCTGCTTTTTCTAAATCACAAAATTTTGGTTCCATAGTTGTTGGTACTTTTAAATGAGTTACCCCCTCTGTCAAAGAACCAGTGAGTTCTCTTGACCATTCACCTTGTCTTCCATAAGGAAAAAACATGGTATCTGCGGGCATAAGATGGGCATAAGAAATATTTACCATCTTTTCTGCTCCTTCTGCTTCTCCCTTTGCAATTAATATTTCCATTGCTTTTCTGGCGCCAGCCCCTTCTTCTCCTGAGAGCATGCGCTTTTCTTGATCATTTAATTTCATTTACCTAACTCCTTTTTCGGCTATGTTTTATTTTAAAAATTTCTTTAAAAACAATCGTATTTATAATTTTATATATTACCTTATCATCAAACCCGGAAGCCATAAAACAATATCCGGGAAAACAATAACTAGTATAATAATCAAAATAATTAAAGGTATAAAAGGTGCACTTCCTTTTATAACATCTACCTGTGTTACTCCTGGTAATTTTAAACCAAATATATAGAATAAAGCATATCCAAAGGGTGGAGTAAGAAAAGATGTTTGTAAGGCTACTGCACATAGAGTAATAAACCACAATTCATTAAAACCAAGCTCATTTACTATTGGTAAGAAAATTGGGAATGTTATTAAAACAATAGCTAACCAGTCAATAAAACAACCTAATATGATTACTATTCCAAGCATAAGAGATAGAGTACCCCATCTTCCCAGCGCTAAGGATAATATTTTTTCTACAATTGCATCTCCACATCCTAATCCCAGAAATACAGCAGTAAAACAACTTGCAGTAGTTAACATGAATACAACCATTGTAGTTGTTTTGGCAGTTTCAAAAACTGCTTCTCTTAATGCTTTCCAGCTAAACCTTCTATATAAAATCATCATTAAAAAAGTTACAAATGCACCAACTCCGGAAGCTTCAGTAGGTGTAGCAACTCCGGTAAAAATCGAACCAAGAACAGTTAAAATTAATAACAATGGGGGAATAGCATAAAGAAATAAATCCTTAATTCTTTTACCAATTGGGATTTTTTCAATCTCTTCTTTAGGCATGGGAGGACCTATCTCTGGATTTAAAAAGCATCTTAATGCAACATATGCAACATATAAAAATCCTAATATAACCCCAGGTACTGCTGCGGCCATAAATAGCCTTCCTACTGATTGGTTCGATTGGCTCCCCATGATTACTAACATAATGCTGGGTGGAATCAAAATTCCCAGAGTACCTCCCGCTCCAATAATTCCTGTAGCAAGATCTCTTCGATATCCATACCTTATTAAAATTGGGCCTGCCAGTAATCCCATCGTTACAACAGATGCTCCAATAACTCCTGTACAAGCAGCAAATAAAATACATACAATGATAACTGAAATTCCAAGGCTACCGGTTATTCTTCCAATCACCTGCCGTAATGCCATAAAAAGGCCTTCAGCTATTCCAGATGATGATAGCAGATTTCCCATAAAAATAAAGAGAGTTATTGCCAAAAGAATAAAATCGGACATATTGCCATAAATGCGACTCATAAACATGGGGAAAATATTTGGTCCCCAAAAAAAATACCCAAAAATTGTTGCTAACCCACCAAATATAAAAGCAATATGGTGACCTAAAAGAATAAAAATCAGCAACAAGGCAAACATTAAAATACCTATTGTTAATGGGTCCATCTTTCATCTCCTGAAATAATAAATAATATTTTTTTAAGTATTTCCGATATTGCTTGAATCATTATCAATACTGCAGTGATTGGAATAACTGTTTTTATTGGATATAACGGTGGATGCCAAACACTCCAACTAGTTTCTAGTTGAGCCCAGGACTTCGCAGCAAAACCAGTTCCAAAAATAATCATCATAACAACAAAAGGAATGAGTAATAAAATGTAACTAATTAAATCAATAATTACAGCTGTTTTCTTGGAAAACAGTTTGTCTACTATCAAAGTAACGTTAACATGGGACTTATGTAAAAGCCCATAAGAGGCAGCTAACATAAAATGTGCACCGTAAAGAAAGATACTTAATTCAAAACTCCATATAGTGGGATTATTGAATACTTTTCTTAATATGACTTCAAGTACCACAAATAATGTTAAGGGCACTACTAACCATGATGTCATTTTACCAACAAAATCAGTAAATTTATCAATAAATTGAACAATTTTTATCAACATTTTTTTCACTCTTTTTTTATTTAAATAAGAGGGAATATAAACAAAAAACCATTCCCTCTTATTTATTTTTTGTAATTATTCTTTTATTCTAATCCCGGTATATCGGGATATACCCAAGGAAGTCTACCATGATTAAAGGGCCATAACTGTTTTTGAACTGGAATCATTTCTTTTTGATAAGTGAATATGGAAAGAGCCATTTCTCTAAAGTCTTCATTTTCTTTTGCTCTTTGAGAGGTGTACTCATTAACATATCCTTCAATCTCTCTTAAAGTATCTTCATCAAGCTGAATAACCTCAGTACCTGCTTCTTCAAATTTTTTTAAGGCTTCGATTTCTTGTATTTCATACCAGTGGCTCATATAATGCATAGTAGCTTGATTTGCCATTTCAACAATTTTTTTAAGATTTTCTGGAAGTTTATCCCATGCTTCCTGGTTAATCATTACCCCGTAAGCACAACTTGGCTCATGCCATCCAGGTGCACATTGATATTTTGTAATTTCACCAAATCCTAAGCCCCAATCTATTGCGGCTGTTGCAACTTCTCCACCATCAATCGTACCTAATTGTAATGCTTGATACACTTCTCCAGTTGCAAGCATAACCTGGGTTGCTCCCAGCTGCTGTAATACATGTCCTTGGGGTCTTCCTGATATTCTTAATTTCAAACCTTCATAGTCTTCAGCTGAACGGATTGGGATATTACTTCTAATACCTGATTGCATTGGGATAACCCAGTTAATGTAATAATGCAAGCCGTATTTACCATATAGTTTCTGAATTAACTCCTGTCCTCCATAGTGTCTATACCAGTTAATATAATGATATTGTGTCAAGCCCATTGGGTAAGAACCAATTAATTCAAATGCAGGATTTTTCCCGGACCAATAACCAGGCCAGTCGCCTCCGCATTCAATGGCACCGCTTGCAACTGCATCGAAAACTTCATCTGGCGCAACTAGCTGTGGTGCAGGAAAAACTTTAATCTTAAGTTGACCTTCGCTGAGTTCATCTACTACCTTTGCAAAATATCTATCTCCCTCAACAAGAATGTTATCCGGTGGCCAACAGGAAGCCATTCTCCAATTAATAGTTTCTGACAAAACTGTACCGGACATTAAAAAAAACAATGCTAAAACTAAAGACAAAACAATCATTTTAGAACTTTTCATAAATATCTTTCCTCCCTAAAAATTTACCAAAATTTTTTAACAAAAATTTTTCTATCTATCACCTCCAATTTACTTTTTTAAAGGTACCGGGACATATTAAAATTATTTATGTTCAGTGTTTATGATTGCAATAAATTATAATATATAAAATATATTTTATAATTTATAAAATTATGATATAATATGTTCGGCAGGGTGTCAAGGGAGTTAGTTGTTATTTTAAAAATATATCTTTAAATAAATTTCCTTATAAATACTTATAAAACTAATAAAATATCTGTTTTCGTTAAGAGTTAAGAAAGATATTTTGAAATATATTTATTTTTCTATATAATTAGAATATAGATATTAATTTATGTTGCGATTAACTCTGGGATTGGGGTTTACTCTAATTATTATTTATTATTTTTTATAAAACAATCTACAGTATTTCGGTATTTTGCAAAGAAGGTGAAGGTGAATCAGATGTTTAATATAAAGCAAGATAATGGTATTACAACAAAAAAAGAGCAAGTTTATACCATTATAAAGAATAGAATACTTAGTGGAATTTATAAACACGGGAATCGTATCCTGGAGGATAATATTGCCAATGAATTAAATGTTAGTAAATCTCCAATCAGGGAAGCATTAAAAGAACTATCGGGTGAAGGTTTTGTAGTAATTGTTCCAAATAAAGGTGTTTTTGTAAAAAAACTCACCAAACAGGATATCATTGAAATACTTGATTTCAGAACATTAATTGAAAAATATTCGATAAAAAAAATAATTGAAAATGCCTCAGATGACTCCCTTAATGAACTATCTGAAATATATGAAAAAATGAAAAAAGTGCATGCTGATAATGATACAAACAAATATGCAAGAATTGATGCCCAGTTTCACGATACCATTTACAGGCTAAGCGGAAATATGTTGATGTACAAAATGGCTGTAAATATTTTTTATCTTTTCCAGCCCTTCCGCGTATTCTCCCTTAATTCAAAAAAACGCTTCGAAGAATCACTTATTGAACATAAAGAAATTGTTGATGGCTTGTATTCAAGAAACTTTCAAAAAACATGGGCTATTGCCAAAACCCATTTACATCTTGCAAGTATTGAAGTTATTAATTTTTTAGAAAGATCTGAATCAGACTCTGACAATTCTATTAATTATCCGTCTTATTAAATAGAGAACCCCTTCTCTTTGACATCTTTTTAAATTGTTTTCTCAACAGGCAAACCACTGTCCTGTAATTTAATAGCAGGCTCAACCCCTCTTTAATGTCCCTGGCTATCCATCGTTCCTTTTCTTACCTATCTTCCTTTTTAGTAATAATACCTGTTTATTTTTTATACAAATAAAGAAAATTTGGAATTATTAAAAATGATATCTTCTTCCCCAATTTCTTTCATTTGTTACAGACTTTAAAAGCTCTTAATATGACAAGCAGTGCTTTTTATAATATAATAAAAAACAATTACAAGAGCGACCGAAATGGATTATAGAGATAGTGAAAGCTTAAGATTTAAATAATATATAAATTAAAAAAGATAAAAATATAAAACAAGCATTACCAACAAAATAACTAAGGCTGTTAAAAATAAAGAATTAACCCCAATTGATATAGGGATTGCCGCTGAACATATCTGCCTTCAGGCAACAGAATAAGGATTGGGAACCTGTATGTTAGGATGGTTTGACGAAAAAGGAGTAAAGGAACTGCTCCATATTCCACTATCAAAGAAAGTAGAACTCATAATCACCATGGGATATCCGATATCTGACGAAATCCGACCCAAAAAAAGAAAAGAACCTGACAAAATAATGAACTATAATTGTTACTAAAACTCCAGCAGGTAAAATTCAATATATATCATATAGGCGAAGTACTATCTTTATCGCTTCGGATTCGTCCCACAAAAATAAAGGCAGAAACAATAATAAAAATGCCAAAAACTATCCAACCATGTTTATAGGAACCCTTCAAATCAGCTATAAATCCAAAAATAGGCGGGGCAAATAATGCTCCTACTCTAATGAAAAGCAAGGATAGGCCGGTAGCAATTCCTGCCTGTTTTTCTTTTGCAAATTCTGCCACTGCAGTAAAATGCACTCCTGACCAACCGAGGGATGAAAATCCCATTAAAAAGGAAAAAACAAATATCAAACCTGTATCTAATGCTAAGCGGTTAAAGAAAATTCCAAAGAACAAGTACATAATTCCTGTGAAAAGAGTTATTAAAAAAAGACTTGATTGTCTGCTTCCTTTAAGCAACTTATCAGAAAGCCATCCCCAAATAGGGCGACCAATTATCCCACCAAACTGGAGTATACCAAGTCCAAGACCAGCAATCGCCTTACTTTTATCTAAATCATCAGAAATAAATACAGCAAAATGAGATATAACTGTCCCCATTGCAATCCCGAACACTGAACCAACAACACATACTTGAAATAAATATTTATTCTTAAAAAGCAATATTAAACTATTTCTAAAAGATAGGTTATTCTGTTCTTCTTTTCTGGATTTATTTGATTCACGCGGGCTATTATCTTTGTTTTGTTCATGATAAAATTTATAAACCAAAAATCCTGAAGCTAATGCAATAATAGCTGCCAGTTGTATGGCTATTCTCCAATTAAGCAGTGGTGCTATTAATGGTAGGAGACCTGCTCCCGCAATACCTCCTAATCCAAATCCCGCCTGAGTAATCCCTAATGATACTGCTCTATTCTCCCGAGAAGTAACTAGTATAACCCCTTTTGTTACTGATGGAGTAATGATGCTAAACCCCAATCCTGCTAATAGGGCTAAAAATAAAATAATAGTATATGAAGAAAAAAACCCATAGAACAGCATTACAAAACTCATACTTGCTATTCCCAATAGCATACTCTTTTTTGGTCCAAAATTATCAACAATACTCCCGGTAAAAACAGCCAGCACTGCTGCACTTATAAAAAAATAAGTCGAATAATAACCAACTTGAGCTCTTGTCAAAAAAAATTCTTCACGGACAAAAGGAAGTAAAGCAAGAAACCCATTATGATTAAAACTCAAAATAAAACTTGGAACAGAAAGTACAATAAGAATTTTTAGTAAATGATTTTTTTCTTGATTTTTATTATTCTTAAATAAAAACAATCAGATATCCCTTGTTAATTGAATCAGTTAATTAATTAATAAAATGAGCCCTCAGAATTTAGCTGCCAAACAAACTAATATAAAAGTATTTATGGCTTATACCTGGGAGGGCTAAATAATAATTTATCATACCATTTTTAATAAGTTTTGCAAAATACTTACCTCAATCAGTAAATCTGCTTCTTCTAATATTTCCCCTTGGATTAATTTTAAAACCCTCTACTCTGTCCTATCCAGGGAGCACCTTTACCTTCTTTATATTCCTCTACTCCGGGACCGCCAAGCTGATGCAGACGCCAGATGCCATAAATATAAGTTAAAATCAATACAAATAGAGTTAAAGGCCATCCCAGCAAGATATTGACCCAGGCTATTGCAGCTAAATCTCCGACTTGCAATAGTAAAATTTGTATCAATAAGCGAATCAGGATCAATCCCATCCAAAACCAGGTTACTTCACGATATGCCGGCTTTATATCCCTACGCCAATACCATTCTAAAGGCCATCCCCGGCTCAAATGACTTGCCCAGGCTGCAAGTGGTTTATCCACTATTAGGCTTGCTATCGTTAAACATAAGAGTAGACCGCTGCTTATAACAGGTCCGATGAAATAAAGAGCCGGGTTTCTGGTTAAATATGCCAAACCTGATGCCAGGACAACTCCAACCAAACCACCTACAGCATATTTCCAGTTTTGCTTCCGGGCAAGACGGAGTACTGTCAATACTACCGCTAAAACCAGGGAAGCAATAATCGCCAAATCCAAGCCCGCTAGACTGTTCATTAAAACGAAAAAGAGCGGCGGGAATATAGCATCAAGTGTTTTACCAGAAATAACGGACTGAATCTCTTCTTTGATTTCTTTTCTTTTCACCATTGTTTTAAATCTTTCCTTTACCATGAAACTTACTTATATCACATCTTTTTGCATAAACTTTTTAATCTTTACCATCTAAATCTTTTTACTTCCAGGTAAACTATTTGAAGGTATTGATAAATTTATTATCCCGCACTTAACTCTATATTATAAACCTTTTGTATGTTTAAAATAAATGCAAACATACCCTATTTCCCCTATATAAAAATCTGCTTACTTTTTTCGAACATACCAATATGACACTGGTTCTGTTCTATATCTGTAAGCCTAAAAATATTTTTCTATTTGCTGAAAGGAACAAACATGGGAACTTTTTTCTGATATTCTTCATATTTATCACCATATTTATTGACCAACAACTTCTCTTCATATCGAGCAATAAAATAATAGAAAAAACAGATCACAATCCAGATTAAAAAGGCCAAAACAGAATTACTTAAAATGACAAAACTAAAAAATAAAAATATAGAACCAAAATACATGGGATGCCTGACGATGTTAAAAACTCCTTTTGTTACTACACTTACCTCTTTATCAGTTTCCCGGAAAATAATACGATGTGAAGTTAGAATAAAATAACCGCCAATTAGAAAAAATATTAAAAACAAAGGTATAGTAACCATCTGAGAAAGTGTTCCTAGCGTTTTATTCGAAAATTGAAATATGAAAATATCAAAAACCATTACCAGAACAAAGATTGCAAAAAGGATAAGCTGACCTATATCAGTAATAGCATGTTCACCTGGAAGGTTGTGAGGTTTGTGGGAGTGAGAAGGATTCATTTTTTGTTTCCTTTCAATATTATATATCATTATATGTGTTTATAAATCAGAATACTTATATCCGGTATCACATAGAATAGTCACAATATTTCTAATCTCCTGTTGTTTGTTGGCATACTTTAAGGCAGCTATGACATTAGCACCTGAAGAATAACCCACATACATTCCCTGTTCCGAGCTTAATCTGCTGGTCATTTCCTTTACCTCAGAATCAGTAACTGTTAAAATATCATCTGCTAAATTGTTATCCCAATGTGGTGGGATAAGGCTGTATCCTGTTCCCTGGATGATATGTTGTGAATTCTCTACCCTTCCCGTTTTCAGTATTGCTGCTCCGGCAGGTTCCACTGCAATACATTTTATCTTATTATTCTTTGATTTTAAAAATTTAGAAGTTCCTATAAATGTTCCACCGGTGCCAATAGATGCCACATAAGCATCAATTTCCGGTAAATCCTGCCATATTTCCGGACCCGTAGTGTTAAAATGTGCCATGATACCAGAGGTATTGTTAAATTGATCAACATAGAAACCCTTTTCTTTCTGAGCAATTTCTTTTGCAACCTGAGAGGCATGAGCAATATCCTGTCCTGTAACCATCCCCTGGCTTCCATCCACTTGTTCAGTCAGCAACACATCGGCTCCCAGCGCTTTAATAATCTTCATTCTTTCCTGACTGTTTCCTTTAGACATTACTGCCAGAAAAGGGTTCCCAAACTGTTTGCAGACAACTGCCAGGCCAGCTCCCATATTGCCACTGGTCATCTCAACCACCAGCTGCCCTTTAGTTAATTCGCCTTTTCCATAGGCGTCTTGAATGATCTGATATGCTGCCCTGTCTTTTACACTGCCCCCTGGTTGCATAAACTCAAGCTTTCCATATAGGTTAAAATTATTACCGGATAAGCGGTCTAATTTCACCAATGGTGTTTGTCTGATTAACTCTAATGTATTCTGTTTAATCATTTTTTCATTACACGTTCTTTACCAATACTCTCGAATATTCTTCTTATTTTATATCTCAATATACAAATCGTTATCTTTTTCCACTATTTGATAATTAACAAGAGAGCGGGCTAATCCCAGCATCCTGGTTAATGAGCTGATAAATTTTGGCCAAAGGGAAATCCATTCAACTAATTTACCATTGGTAATGTCAAATTTAGACCCGTGACAGGGGCAGGTAATGATATTTTCTTCCAATTTCCCCTTAGATAACTTGCACCCCAGGTGAGTGCATTTGTTTCTGACAGCGTAATATTTCCCTTGATAATTAATTAATAAAATAGGAATCCCATCAATTTTTAATTCCTTCATTTCACCAGGCTGTAAATTTTTCGCTCCTTCAATTTTTTTAAGCATAATAATCCTGTCCTCCTTTTTATCTTTATCCGATCCTGCTTTCCTGCTGGATTGAATAGAAAATATTTCCGAGAATTGATAGCCCTTTTAATTTACTCTTTATTAAATACGGTTTCTTTATTATGATTACATAGTTCTAACCTTGGTGAGTTTAATATTTACTCTTTATTGATAAATTCTATATTCTTTTTTCCCTGCTTAATTCTTTTAGAATGCCAATTTGAATAAATTTTCCAAGAAAATAAATACCATATATTGTTTTCTAATTTTTTTTAAATTAGCTCATATCCCGAAGTGAAGGATTTCCCAGCATATAATTTTCCTGGAATAGACAGTTAGTTTTATCTAATTTTTTAGATATTTTCTCTAAAAACATATATAAGCATTTATTTCCAAGATTTGGATCTTCCTTAATTAAAAGTTCAAGGTTTTTCTGCTCTATAGTGAGCAGTTCGATAAATTCACTTGCTACAGCATTCACCTGATGCCTTTCATTGACAATAGCGGTTTCTCCCAAAAATTCTCCTGTGCAAATATCTGCCAGGACAATCTCATCATTTTTTTCATTATATTTAACAATACGCAGACATCCTCTGATTATAATATAAAAAGAAGAATCCTCATCACCTTCTTTAAAGATAATCTCATCCGCCTGGTAAGCCTTCACTGCAGATATACCTGCAATTTTTTCTAATTCCTCTTCTGTGAAATCTTTAAATTCTACCATTTTCTTTAATATTGCTTTTTTGTCTTCCAGACTAATTTTTTCGTAATGCTCAGTATCAACTCTTATATCAACTTTAAATAGATTTTTTTCTTCCATTATTCTTCTTATCTCTTTTTTGTTGTTCAAGGTAAAATCTATTAATTTCTCCCAATCCTTCTGTATTTTTCTGTAAGCAGTAAAAGGATCTTTTTTGGGAATAGCCTCATACATACTTAAATAAATATTTTTTATAGACTCCTTGCTTGCCTCGACTTCATTATTTGCCAAAGATTCCATTGCCAGCAACAAATTAGTCTTAAAAATTTTATTTTCCAGGTCATCAGTTAAAAATTCTCCAGGATATGGGAAAAAATCTTTTGCTGATACTATCCGCATGTTACTTACTTCATATTGAGAATCAATTTTAGATTTTTCGTAAATAAACCTATAGATATCCTCTCTTGTTCTTTGCCATATAGGATGAGTCTTTTGGGGAGGTAAGTGTTTTATGCTTAATTTATTATCCAGAAAGAAGTCAAAACCGAACATTTTAGCATTAATAAGATAATCAATATCTTCCCCCCTGGTAATATTAGGATCAAAAGGCACTATCTGATATAAATTTTTATGAATGACCATAGCTCCACCAAAAACAAAAGGGGTTTGCTTAAGCCGTGGTTCACAACCAATTATCTTATCAAAAGCTTTTGATTTACATCCAAACCGATTCCAATAAGTCATCCATGGTTCCATACTGACATCATCATAATAATTTCCATATTTATTCAAATAATAACCTGCTACCCCGTATACAGTTTCGCCATATACTCTCTTTCCAATGAATTCCCTGGCCATATCCATAAAATCAGGGTTTTCAATCACTTCATCATCATCGATTAATACTGTAATTTCAGAATTAAGTAAATGAGAGGCAAACAGACACATATTCCTGACATTGGCATAACCCCCTAAGCTTAATAATGAAAGTACATTTTCTTTTAATTTAGAATTTCTAGCATATTTCCTGATTTTCTTTAAAGTATTTTGGGTAAATAAATAGGTTTCTGCATCCAGCTTTACCTCTTTAATTATTTTTCTAGCTTTTTCTTCTGCTTCATCTTCTATTTCCATATTTGTTGGGCAAACTAATATCACTAATTTAAAATCCTTCTTTTTTAAAATCTTCATACTTTCCAGAGTCCGAGCCAGGGTACCTTCTTCATCAACCGGAGTAGCGTGGTCATAAACAATATCTCCTTTCTTGTAGCCAATCTTGTTTTCCCGTCCCCAGTAAGTAGGTATAACCACTACAGTTCGCTTCATTTTATTTCTCCTTCTTATTATTGTTAATGATTCTTTAGAAAATTATCTTTCTTTAGTCAAGATATGACTTCCTGATATATTTTTTCTACTTCCTTAATAGTATTTTCCCAGGAAAAATTATTCATTGCATATTCCTGTGCCCTCTTTTTTCTCTCTTTTTTATCAGGCCTAACCAGTTCATTAATAATTGCTTCTGCCAGGGCTATATCATCTTCTACATCAACCAGGGCACCAATATCTGCATTTATAAAATCAAGAAGACCTCCCTGGTTGGTTCCTACTACCGGTGTTCCACAAGCTAAAGCTTCTATAGCTACCAACCCAAAAGGTTCAATTCTTGAAGGTACAGTACTCACATCCGCAATATTAAATAAATCTACCAGCTGTTCTTGATTTACATGGCCTAAAAAAAATGTTCTTTTCAACTTTAAGATATCTTTCAGTTTTTTTAAATCTTCATACAATATACCATTACCGGCTATTAAGGTCATTGTTTTTTCATTCATCTGGCTCTCATATATTTTTGCGGCTTTTAATAAAATGTCTACTCCCTTAAAATGGGCTAATTTCCCGGCAAAGAAAACAATATAATCCGGAATATCATTTATTCCAAAACTTGTTAAGACTTCCCCTCGAGAAAGATTTTTTACTTTAAAAAGTTCGGTATCATAGCCGCTATAGACAATTTTTCTTTTCTTATCTTCTATATGGTAAAGTTCACTGACTTCTCTGTCTACTTGCTTTGATATGGTAACTACTTTTTCCGCATTTTGGGCACCTTCCAGGGCATAAGAATGATATCTTTTGTCCTCTATGAATCCCTTCAGGTCTGTACCATGTGCTGTTGCAACATAGGGAATACCGGTCCCATATGCAGCATATGGGGCAATCCAGAGATGCTGGGCATGAATAATATCAGGTTTAAATTTCTCTGCTTCTTCCCTGGTCACCTTAACCATCATATCAATATAGGTCTTCATCTGCTTTTCAGTAAGTTCATAAAAAGTATTATTGCTCCTGGGATGACTGGTAAAACAGGGGAAATTAAAATCAACTTCATAATTTTTATTATTGTTATTCTTGAACATTATCGGTCTTATTCCAAAAATTTCCGTTGGTACTGTTTGGTTTTCCGGAAATATTACTTTAACACTGTGTCCGATTTTGGTTAATTCTTTTGCCAGGTTTTTAGTGTAGACTCCGCTCCCTGAACCATCCAGGGGGAAGTGATTTATTATCAATATCTTCATTTAATTATCTCCTGTTTTCCTAATTTTTCAATCAGGTTATCCCAAGCCTGCATGGTATTTTTGTATTCACTAATAACTCTTCCTAAATTATTGTAAGATTCTTCCAGTGCTTCAGGCAGTATTAAAAATCTTTCATCTTGGAGGTAAGAAGTTAAAGCCCTGGAGCCTATAACTGATTTTTCTTTCTGCAATTTTTCTACTTCTTTTACATCTACACCCTTCAGCCAATTTAAAAAAGGATTTCTGCCAATCCACCCCAGACAGGTATAAAAAAATCTATCTCTGATAGATTTGTATTTCTTTATATCCGGGACCTTAGGATAATTTCCAAAAGTATTATGGAATATCCTGGTATCTATATCAATACATTTTTTATGACAATTATTAAATTTGATTCCCATAACAGTATCTTCCCCACGAGTTAGATAATTTTCACCTTTTACATTATACACTGTTGAAAAGAAAGGTTTTACCTCTTTAAGGTCAGTTAATTTGATTGCTACATTTCCACCTAAAATTTTATTTGTTTCAAAAACCTTTCTCTTTTTATCATTGTCTAAATTTAAGCAGGCATGTTTTTCTGAATTTCTTAAAAACTCATAAGCATCTTCTTTTTGTAAAGATTGAAATAATTCCTTCATTCCCTTAAAAAACATAGGTGGAATAATAGAATAGCCAGAATAATCACTGGTAGTAATAACAACATTTTCTTTCTTTAAATATTCTAAGTGCCTTCCGATAAAATCTATCTCTTTTTCTCTTACCCTGTCATTTGCATTTACCAATACTTTAGGATAAACATCTGTATCAATAAAAAATATTGCCCCCGAACCATTTAATAAAGCCTGAATTAAGGCATAATTTCTATTCATACCATAAGGCACTAATTTATGCTCTTTTAAGGTACGGCAATTGAGTAAAGTATCTATATTTTCTGCAGGTAAACCAATATTGATTAATGATTTTACCATTTCCGGGGAATCATTAACTTTTAGCAAATAAACTTTCACTTTTTCCCTTAGGTTTTCTACTAAACGAAAATTACAATTATGGGAATAAACAATTATAATACTGTAAATCTTATGATTATATTTTAAAGCATTTTCTAAAAAATCATTTATTGGCTCTAAAGAATTGAAATCTTTAGTTATTGTTGCTATGGATATCTTCATTAGTACTCCCTTGCATTTCTTACATTTCTTGATTTAGAAGAATTTTTATCTTGATTAATTTAGTATCCGGAGAATCATATCTATTAGATTAAATATGTAGTGGCTTAGTTATTGAAACTTTCTATGTGATATTGTTAAATAATGAGCTATTATGCTCTTTTATGGTTCGATAGCCTGAAGAGGAGTAGGTTCTTTTATTATTATACACATCCTCCACCAACAATGGAAATTTTGTTTTGACTTCTTTAAATTATTATTAAATCTAAGCACAAAACCCACTATGTAGTTGAGATTTGATTTTTTTCTTTAGGATAATTCAAGAACTATCCCCATGTCTTTTGCAAGAAGCACATATCAATTAATCTTTCTCAGTAAAATTCTTAATATGTAAAATGAAGATTGAAGATTCTTTCTATATATTTATAATATGACCTACTTGTAGTGCTTGCTTTTAATCAAGATAATCTCGTAATTTTCTACTTCGGTTAGGATGCCTTAATCTTTTAATTGCCTTATCCTGTATTTGTCTGATCCTTTCACGTGTTAATCCAAAATCCTTCCCGACTTCTTCCAGGGTATGGGGGTGGCCTCCGGCTATACCAAACCTTAATTCTAAAACATGTTTTTCTCTCTGTGTTAAAGTTTTTAAAACTTTATCCAGTTGCTCTTTCAATAAAGTATCACCGGCAATTTTCTGAGGCTCAGGGGAATCTTCATCTTCAATAAAATCTCCCAAATTTCTGTCATCTTCTTTACCAATTGGACTTTCCAGAGAAATAGGATGTCGGGCAACTTTAATGATTTTTCTGATTTTTTCAGATGGCAACTCCATCTTTTCGGCAATTTCCTCAACAGAAGGCTCTCTACCCAGATCCTGTATTAAAAGCTTTGATGCTCTTGTCAACTTATGGATCATATCCACCATATGCACAGGAACACGTATTGTTCTTCCCTGATCAGCTATAGAGCGGGTAATAGCTTGTCTAATCCACCAGGTTGCATAAGTGCTAAATTTATTGCCAAGCTTATAATTGAACTTTTCCACAGCCTTCATCAAACCTATGTTTCCTTCCTGAATCAAATCCAAAAAGAGCAGCCCTTTACCTACATAATGCTTAGCAATACTAACAACCAATCTTAAATTTGATTGCGCAAGAATTCTTTTAGCCTCCACGTCCCCTTCTTCAATTCGTTTGGCTAATTCAATCTCTTTTTTTGCAGTTAATAATTTAATTTGACCAATTTCCTTTAGGTACATCTTAATCGGGTCATCCAGATTGACTCTCTTATCAAAAGGGATAGAATTTATTTCTGACTTGTTTATTGTTTTTATTTTATCCTGAGGACTTTTGCTTTTTATTTTCTCAGTAATCAGTTCTTTCTTATCTGCTTCCTTAAGTTCACTTACAATTGAAGTAAAAGTAAAATCATTAATATCATAAATTTTATTTGTTCTCATAACTTCTGTCTCCTGATATTTTTTCTTCAGCAATAACAAAATTTTACTCTTCTCTTCAATAAAGCAATCATTTTCTATCTGGTAAATTAATAACTGATAATAGACATTTGTGTTTATAAATTTTACTTTGAAAATTTTCGGGTGGCTTTGGGCAGAATCAAAAATATTTTATTATTTCTTCGACCTTTTATTTCAAATAAAAGAAACCCCTTCAGTTTTATTGTTAAAGGGGCTTCTTTTATTCTTCAACTATAATTAATATCGTCTTCGATTATCGCTAAAATCTCTTCTTGGTTGCTGTGGCTTAGCTTCATCAATCTTTAATGGTCGGTCATTAAAATCGGTATCATGTAAAGCATCTTTTGCTTTATTAGCTTCTTCTGAAGAAGACATTTCTACAAATCCAAAGCCTTTGCCCTGGATAATATTGACACTTTTAACAGTGCCATGATTAGCAAAAAGTTCTTCTAATTGTTCGTTAGTTACAGAATAGTTTAAATTACCTACGTACAGTTTGCTTCCTTGCATCTTATTTACCTCCTTTTAAATTATTTTTTCAGTAACATTTAATTTAGAGGTAAACTAGTACAAAACTAAAAAATCTCTATTTCATTTATTACTGTTAATTAACCTTCTATCTAAGATAGAAGGTTAATTAATAATATTATATTTTTATATATAATATTATTAATTATTATTTATTATAGTTTTATTATACACTATTTAAAAAATTTGTCAAATATTTGTTTTTTATCTTATACATTAACAATTTCTTTATCTGTATTCAACGCATCATTATCCGGAATGTAAAAATGAAATTCGCTAACCCTTGGCAATTTAATACCTAATGTCTCTTGCATTAATTCCTCTATTGTTTCGATGAAAATAAACTGCATATCTTTCTTTATTTCCTCCGGGACATCACAAAGGTCTTTTTTATTTTCCAAAGGTAGCAGTATTTTTTTAATACCCGAACGATTTGCTGCGATTACCTTTTCTTTAATTCCACCCACCGGAAGAATTGTACCTCTCAAGGATATTTCTCCGGTCATAGCCACTTTAGCATCTACCGGGATGCCGGTAAACAGAGAAGCTATAGAAGTAAACAGGGTCACACCGGCAGACGGCCCATCCTTGGGAATAGAGCCCTGTGGTATATGAATATGGAGATCATGTTTATCAAAATGATTATTCTCCAGGGTTAGACACAATCTCGACCTGATCAAACTCTGGGATATCTTAGCTGATTCTTTCATAACATCACCTAATTGACCTGTAAGCATTAGCTTTCCTTTTCCCGGCATAAAAGCACTTTCAATAAATAGAATATCACCACCAACAGGTGTCCACGCTAATCCGGTAACGACCCCGGGTGGATTTGATTTCTTGACTTTGTCATATCTGGATATCTCCGATCCTAATATGTCAAACAGCATTTCTTCTTTTACTGTATAAGGAATTTTTACCTCATCAACTATTATCTTTTCTGTTGCGTGTCTGGCTATAGCAGATAATTGCTTTTTCAATCCTCTCACCCCAGCCTCACGGGTATACTTATCTATAATCGCTTTTATGGCATTATCTTCTATCTTTAACTGACCAGATGTAATGCCATGATTTTCCAAAACTTCATCAATTAGATGTCTTTTTGCTATATGGAATTTCTCAGTCATTGTATAGCTGTGAATTTGAATAATTTCCATTCTGTCTTTGAGCGGTTCTGGAATATCCCTCAGAGAATTAGCTGTTCCAATA
Source organism: uncultured Atribacterota bacterium (assembly GCA_964636625.1). GTDB lineage: Bacteria > Atribacterota > Phoenicimicrobiia > Phoenicimicrobiales > Stramentimicrobiaceae > CAZWUL01. The sequence goes on from CAZWUL010000007.1 coordinate 24,916, forward strand.
AAAAATACATCAGATAAGTCATAAGGTACTTCCAGGTAATGGTCTGAAAACGAATTATTCTGTTCAGGGTCCAGTACTTCCAGCAATGCGCTGGCCGGATCGCCCATATTGGAAGCCAATAGTTTATCCACCTCATCTAATATAAATACAGGATTATTGGTGCCTGCCTTTTTGATTCCCTGTATAATTCTGCCCGGAAGTGCACCAACATAAGTTCTCCTGTGCCCTCTTATCTCCGCTTCATCTCTTACGCCTCCAAGGCTTATTCTCACATATTCTCTCTGAAGCACCTTGGCTATGCTTTTCCCTAAACTGGTCTTCCCCGTTCCCGGAGGCCCTACCAGAAGCAGAATGGAGCCCTGCTGATTATTCTTAAGCTTCATCACGGTTAAATGTTGAATAATTCTCTCTTTCACCTTATCCAGGCCATAGTGGTCTTTTTCTAAAATTTTCTTGGCTTCTTTAATATCTACTTCCTTTATACTGCTTTTTCCCCAGGGAAGCGCTATCAGTAAATCCAAATAATTTCTTATTACATTTGCCTCCACATTATTTGGCCCTTGATTTTCCAATTTTTCATTTTCTGTCAGTGCAATTTCTTTCACGTTTTCAGGCATGTTGGATTCATTGATCAAGGCCAGGTAATCCTTCTTTTTATTTTCAGACTGCTTCCCCCCATTTAATTCTTCCTGAATTGCTTTTAGCTGTTCTCTCAGCATTTTTTCTCGATATTGCTTATTCACTTCACCGGTCAGCTTTGCATTTATCTCCATCTGGAATTTGATATTTTCTTTTTGTTTAATGAGGATATCTAAAAACATTAAACATTTTTTTCTTCTGGATCTAATTTCAAACAATTCTTGCTTTTCAGAAGCTGATATGTTGATAAACTGCATTAAATAGCTAATCATTTTTTCTAAGTCATTCATACTATTGATAAACTTAATATAGCTTTCAGAGCCGACAAACCCTTTACTGATTTCAGCAGAAAGCTTTTTAATATATTCAAGCATCTGGTTTTGCGAATTCTTATCTAAATCTTCAATATCCGGACTAATCTCATATTCGGCGATATAATAATCCTGATCCTGCTCCTTGCTTATATTTTTAACCTCTATCCTGTCCAATACTTCTAAATTCATATCACTGGTTGTCTTTGCATCGACTATCTCCTCTATTTTTACCAGACTTCCAATTTTATATAAATCTTCTTCCTGGTAATTTTCCAGATTACATCCATCTTTTAAAAGTAGCACAATAGCATAATCATTATCCTGCTTAATTCTTGGATATATTGTGTCAGATAGTGCCCTGCTAATTCTAATGGTGCTTTTTATTCCTTTAAACAGCACGTGGCCGGGTATTGCTATAATTGCTAATTTATCTTTTACATTATTGGTACTCATTAATCTTACCTCATTTCTAAAAATGGAATTTCTTTCTGCGCCCCAACACCCAATATTTATTCTTTATAAAATCAGGGTATATTATCATATATTGTTAGTTTTATTTAACCTAACATATATATTAAAAAAAATGAACCTTTAGACTACCTTTAAAAGTATTTCTATCAATAAATTAATTTCTTCTTTACTTAAACAACTTTCTACTCTTTTCACAAAATTATCATTGGCAATCTGTTCTAACCTGGCAATCATCTTACCTTTTTTGGTAAGAAACAGATAATAGACTCTTGCATCATGTCTACATTGTTCTTTCTGGACGCAATCTAATCGAATAAACTTTTTAACCATTTCGGTGACAGTTGGTTTAGACAAACCCAGCTCCTCAGCTAATTGGCTGATAGTTATATTCTCCCGCTTGTCAAATTTTTTCAGATATTCAATCTGTTTTAATGTCAGCCCTGAAATATTGTGTCTATTAATAACATTATATCTGCACTCTGTCTTAATTAGCATAAAACGGTTAAATACACTAAACAAGGTATAATGCTCTTTCAAAATGTCACCTCAATAGTTAGTTAGATATTCCCTAACATATTCTCATAAATATTCTTTATTGTCAATAGGTTATGATTAAGGTGTTATGTTTTTGGTTTTTGGTTTTTTAAAAAAGATAAGAAAAGAAAAGTTTGCTAACTGAAAGCTGTATATATAGTTTGGAATGATGGAATACTGAGAGATTGCAATATTGTCTTTTCTATTATTGCATTATTGTATATTTCCATATTTGCAAATATTATTGTATTTATCTTGATATCGATTTGTCACTGCGAGGAGCAAAGCAACGAAGCAGTCTCATCCAATTATACCCACAGTATTTTAACTAAAAACCAAAAACTAAGAACTGATAACCTGATCTTAAATATCCCCTTGAATAGAAGATTAACTTTTTTCTTATTTTATCTACTTTGATCAAAGGATTAACTTTTTTCTTATCTCCTCCCTCTTGAGGGGGGAGGATTAAGTGGGGGTGAACGGTATACTTATTTTGTCGTTGTGAGCCTGCCCTTAACTAATGTTAAGAGGTAGGCGTGGCAATCTCATCCACTTAAGCTCACAGTATTTATTGATCTAAGGAATGGCAGATTTTCTGATTCTTTCTTGACTGCGAGACCGGCAGACTATTTCTTTGTCATTGCGAGCAGGCTTTTGCCTGCGCGGCAATCTCATCCACTTACACTTGAAAGGAATACCTTTTATGGAACACTGGAACACTGGAAAACTGGAAGTATGTAAAAAAGTTCAATATTTAAACACATAGTTTTATCAACCATAAAGTAGTATCTACAAAAGAATAACTAAAAATATTTCATTTCATCCAAAAAAGCAGGCCTGTTTGCATATTTAGTCCTGAGTAATTTGATTAATTCATTGAATTCTTCCTCAAAACCCTTGATTTTTTTCATCTCTTTTAAGTATTTAACATTTTCCCTATAGTGTGGCCTTCCCATTCTGGAATCAGCAAAAGGAATGATTAGCTTCTGATAAGCCTTAAAATATATTGTTGGATATTTTTCGGCAAATACCTTATAGTAAAAACTCAGGGTAAAAAGACTCTCTTGTGCAATTATTCTTTTCAGTGCCTGTTCAAGCATGTCTTCTTTTAGATAAAGGTCAATGAGAATATTTCTACCAAGAAAATCTTTTAATAATCTTTCTATAAGAATGGGGAATATTTCTCCCTTCCATTCTTCTTGTGAACAAATTTCTTTTAACTTTTCATAGTCATTCCAGTCTCTATCTTGAACAAAAATATTAATAAGATTCTCTTTGTATTTTTCCGGGGAATCTTTTTTAAAATATTGGTTTAAAAATTTAAGAATATCTTTAGTTAAATGGGCAGGGAATATAGTAAGACCTTCTTCGGCAACTTTGACTGCTTCTTTATTTTGACCATCTTTTGCTAAACGAGAGGCGTAGTACAGACAAAGTTCATGATTTTTTTGATAACAGCTCTTAATTAATTGATAGAATTCCTCTTCTTCATTCAGTAAATCTAAAATGTGCAATTGCATATTTATCCATTCAATTGCCTCATAATATTCAGACCATCGATTACTATCTGGAATTTTCTTGGGAAGATATGGTTTAAGCAATTTTCTCCAATATTGCAAATCTTCCTCTAAATAACATATTTCTTGTAAAGCATAACCATAATATTCACGAAAATAATCTGGGTCATTTTCAACATATCTATCAAAAAAATATTGAATATACTTCTTTTTTTCTTTGTGGTCTAATTCCAATTTATTTATACAATCCACCATATTATCTATGGCACAGCTAAACTCTCCTCCATAGTATCCATCAGAATCATCAACATTGTCCATGTTTTCTGCAACCACTTCTGATAGTGCCTGATAAATTGTTAGTGCTTCCAGGGTATTCCCTGCTTTTTCAAGCCGATTTGCTAAATCATGAAATTCAAACAAATCAACATTCATTCCATATTTTATAAACCCATGACGGTCACCTATTTCTCGAAAAGATTGATTAATTTCTTTTTTGTAATCTAATAAGTTTCTTTCTTTTGAACTTTTTCCTGAAAAGTGTATGACAAAGTTTTCTTTTAATGTAGGATTATCATTAAATTCAGTTTTCAAAAACTCTTTTATTTCATCCAAAGATAAGCTATTTAAAATTACTTCGGACTTATCTTCTTTTTGGGACTTTTTAATTACCTCTTCTTCCCCATTCATATACAAAGCAATCAGGGTTGCTATGATATGCTTGCAAAACCCTCCCCAGTCATAAGGACAGGTACAGTCAGCTATAATTTTGTTCTTATCTTTATAGATTGTTACCTGGTAATCATATTCACCTTGAACCATAGCAGTAATCTTGTCATCCACTTGTTCTACACTGATTACCTTACCCATTTTAAAATATTCTATGCCTCGTTCAAAAGAACTTTCAGTGCATAAGTTTCTTATATCTTCAAGAGTTAATTTCATTTTCCCACCTAATTTAGAATATATTACTAATATACTAGGACTAGAAAAACTATCTTTGTTCCTAAAATTCCTTAAAAACCCTGGCCAAAGATCTTCCTGGTGCTTTCAAGTCAAGGTCAAGAAAATAGCCAAAAGGAGTTTGGGAAGCACGATAATCTGCATCCGTCAACCTTTGTTCTGCATTGTTAAATATTCTTATGGTAACCTCCGGTTCCGCTTTACTCAAAGATAGATGGGCAAAAGAATGTAATACAATATTATTAGTATTGTTTTTTTGGGCAGCCCATTTCAAATTCTTAACTAACTTAGTTTCCACTTTTTCCATCTGTTCTTCGTCTTCTTTTTCAACTTGAATGAACCCAACAAGGACATCTTTTATTTGCCTGCTTTTTTGATATTCTTCTACCATGTCTAATGTTTTATTGCTGGTTTTGTAATTAAATTCATCTGCATAAATCATTAATAATTTCATCTTTATTGCCTCAATTTTATCTAAAACATATGAACTTCAGGGTCACCAAAGAATACTTCACTGCAATCAAAATATTCCGGGTTATACGATCTATCAAGCCATTTTTATTTTTCATTCACATATTTTCCCATAAATTCTTTGGCTTTTGCTATTCCTTCTTCAGTCAAAAAGACTGATTTTGCCCTTATACTTCCGGAAATATAACCTTTTTCCTGTAATTCATCTAGAATTTCAAATGGGTAACCTTTCCAACTTCTGTGAATTTTCATAGAAAATTCTTCCTCCTGCCATGATGTGAGATAAATTAATAATAATGTTAATTCCTTGATGGTTTGTTCCATTTTATTAACCTCTTCCAGATATTTTAATAATTTCTTTCTAATTCGAAATATCTTTTGCTACCTTTCGCCATTTAACAATCTCTCAAATGCTTCCAGGTTCCCCATAGCATCATTAATCCCCTACCAATACTCCATGAAAAGTAACTCTGAAAGGATAAGCAACTGCACCGAATTCAGTAAGTTTCCCTGTACTTGGAGATTTTCCATTTGCTTCACAATCAACAAAAATCAAGGTTTTAATATCCCTTTTTATCATCTCTTAAAAATCTCTCTATTAAACTAAAATAAAGCAATGGTTTCATCTTATGATCTTCATAAATCATATGTCATATGTTTTGAAAATTTCTATTTTTAATAAAAGCAGGTCTGATTCACTTTTTCTGACTAATAACAATTTACATAACAAAATTTGATTATTTCCTATGGATGTTGAATAATGGCAAAAACTGTTATTTCCCTTTCATTTGGTCCATAATAAAAAAATATCCGATAAGCAGAAGGAGTGTTCTGCTGGGCATATGCCTCAAATACTTTTCCACCGGAGGGACCTTTAATAGAATAGATTATATGTGTTTGCAATCCGGGATGCCTTGGATTCTTAGAGAGTAAAACAATGGCTTTTTTAGCTGCTTTATAATCTTTGTTCTTCCCAGGATCTTTTTTTAGCTGTCTTAATACTTTTCTGGCAGTTTGTGTTAAATAAATATCAAATTTCATTAATCATTCCTAAAGTGCTTCCAGGTTCTCAATTTTTTCTACTTTACCCTCTTTTGCTTCCTGCAAACCTTTTCTTATCTGATCTATCAATTCTGGTTTTTCATATATCCAGGCTTCTCTACTGGGAATGGCAGTTAAGGGTCTTAATAAAATATCCCCATCCTGTCCAATAAGAACCTGAAATTGACTAATCCTGTTTTGGCTTGATATTTTTTTAATAATCTTTTCACCTATAGTAATCCTATTTTTAGAATCTATAAATTTAACATCAAAAGGAATAAATTCCTGAGTGTCCTTTTCAATTATTTCTTTTTTGGCCATCTTTTACACCTCACAAGTTATTTTTATTCATCATATCATTATGTGGGTAAATATACAAGTGGGATTGTGGGTATTTTTTAAACATATCATAATCAAGCATGATATATTTAATATTCTTATGAAATCCTCATTTTTATTTCTTCTTTAAAATACGGTAAACATTGAATGATGACGCTTTTAAATTATAGAAGTTCCTATAATAAAGATTTAACCCCATTGTACTCAATGTTTTTTTTGGGTTTTATGTCAAATGTTGAGATCTGATCCCAATTTATTTTCAACCCCTTGTATTCATTTTATTTGATGCTGCTGTATATCTCATCTATAATTAAGTATAGCTCTTGTTTAAAAACAATCATTTAAGGAAAATTTAAGAAGATGTGAGAATTAGATTAAATGAGAAAACAGTTTTTAACAGGCATGATTTGATAGAGTGAAAATTATGGGATTGAGGAGGAATTGTAAATTGTCAAACATAGAAATTCGAAGGCCCGAACCTGGTGACGTAAAAGAACTGAAGCAGTTTTTCACAATCGTAATTAAAGATACCTTTGCTAAAGAAGGATTAGCAGATAGGGTCAATGAAATAAAGAAGGAAATTCAGGATAAGGAAAATCTATTAAAGAAAGATTTTAAATCAAACGGAAAAGATCAATATTTCCTGATAGCTTTGGACAAGGCAAAGATTATTGGTACCATTGAATATGGGCCGACTAGCCAGCTGGTTATCGATTGTACCAATGGAGAATTGAAAGATATAGTTGAAGTGGGTACCGTTTTTGTTCACCCTGCCTACCAGAAGCAAGGTGTAGGGACATTACTGCTGAATATGATTTATCTGATCTTCTTATACAGAAACATTAAAGAATTTTGTCTGGATAGCGGATATTGCCACGCTCAAAAGGTATGGCAAAAGAAATTTGGAACACCCGATTATGTCCTGAAGGATTATTGGGGAAAAGGGCATAATCATATGATCTGGAGAAAACCAATCAGTGATATTCAGATAGTGTTTAGAATATAATCGAATTTCTTTTCTTTTCTGGATTTCGGAGCTTCCACCAGAGATCTTTTTGGCAAAACTATATATTTAAATCTTTCATTTTTCTTATGCTGTTTTCCAGCAAAATAAACTCCTTTTGAATTTAATTTCCTCTAATCTATTTGATATTTGACTTCTGATTGAGTAAAGACTTATATTTCAAGACCTGGACCCCCATCCGTGTTTCCAAAAAGCGTATGTGGATTTGTTCATTTGTAAGCTAGTACATCAATCTTTATTAGTTTTATTAGTAATATTTAAAAATTAAATAATCTTATCAAATTGATCAACGGTAATAGCGGGTACGCTATTAAAAGAAATTCCGGTTAATTTATTCAATGCAACTGAAGATTTAATTACCTCTTCTATTGAGGGAAAGTTAATAATAAATAGTAAGTCTTTTTCCCCCAGCAAAGTATATTGAGCGATAATTTCTCCGCCATTTTCGGTAATCAACTTATGAGCTTCCCCTGTACGCTTACTGCTTATGCCCTTTATAGACTCCTGTGAGTACTTTCCAAACATTAAATAGGTAGTCACAAATACCTCCTTTTATAGAAATACAAACTCCTTCATCTGTTTGATTTAAGCCAGTCCACTATTCTATTACTTTAATAAATTTTGATGTACTAGCCTAATATTATCAATGATACTCATCCTAATTTCATTATATATCATAAATACCAGGTCTGCAGAAAACTAGATTAACAGCACAATAAAATCCTCCGACAGAATCATAAACAGACATTTTTTTCAGGCTTCGGGAGCTGAACAATCAATAACCAAAAAACATTTCTATCCCCCAAACACTCTTATGTTGATTGTGTGAAGAGTAGCGACAAAGCAATCTTATGCAATCATAAAACAACACAGACTCTTTCTTGATTCTATTTGACTCAATAATATTTATCATTTATAATAACATAGTTTTTCACTATGATTTTTTCAAATTACTTTCGTTTAAGGAATAAAAGTATAATAAGTTGATAGAAATAAAAGAACTTGCTCACAATAAAAGTGACTTGATAAATTTCATTAATTTACCCTGGAAACTTTACCAAGGTGACCCTTACTGGGTCCCTCCTATAAAATCAAAATTAATGGCTACCTTGCTGGGAAAAGATAATAAGCTTTTTGACAACGGCCCTCATACTTTTTTTATGGCCTACGAAAATGGTAACCCACTAGCTAGAGCATTAGTCGGCATTAATGAAAAACTCAATAAGAAAACAAAAAAGAAAGAAGGCTATATCAGTCTTTTTGAAACAGTTCACTCAGAAAAAATAGCCATGCTTATCTTCGCTCAGGCCATAGAATGGCTGAAAAAAAGAGATATGAATGCTATAGTAGGCCCTGTTTCTCCAGATAATGGAGACAGTAACAGAGGATTATTATATGAAGGGTTCAACGGTTCTCCGGTTATAATGAATGTTTATAACCCGCCTTATTATAAAACCTATTTTGAAAATTATCATTTCACTAAATACTTTGACTTATTAGCCTATTACTTCGATTTAAAAAATATTCAAGAATTGCCTTATGAAAAATTCACTCCTGTTATACAATACGCAATGAAAAAGTATAAATATAGGGTTGACAAGATTAATCTTGCTAATGAAGTTCAGGAAAAAAAGGACCTTAAAAAAGTAATCGACCTGGCGATGCCAGAAATATTAGAATTTTTTATACGTCCGAATTTGGAAGAACTTTCTGCAGAAATTAATCGACTCAAACCTTATTTGGATCATGACCTCGCCTATATTGCCAGGGCTGGCAATAAACCCATTGGCTTTTTAATCGGCTTCCCTGATTATCACCAAGTTATTAAAAAATTAAATGGTAATCTTTCTCTTTTGAGTACTTTAAAGTATTTATGGTACAGGAATAAAATTGACGGCATGAGAGTTTATTTTCAAATGGTTATTCCCGAATACCAGAATAAAGCAGTGGTTGAGGCTATGTATTGGTATTTGTTTCAAGCCGTGAAGGCAAAAAAATATTCCTTTATTGAAGGTTCATTGATCAGGGATGATAATGAAAAATCAAAAATATGCATTGAAAAAGCCGGAGGCAAGCTATATCGTATTTACCGGGTTTTCAGAAGAAATATTTAGAAAACACTTTATTGGTTACTCCAATTGTTCAAATTATTCATTGTTAAGTTAGCTATGGTGTTATTTTATGAATACTAAAGAAAAAAATGCACCTAAACGAGCCAGGGGACAGTCCCCTGGCTCGTTTTCCAATTAAAAAAAAATAGCTGATCTTACTTTAAATTATTTATCTATCCAGTACCATCATTTGCTTCCCTCCATATTCAATGCCAGTGCAGAAACCCTTGTCTTTAAAAATAGTCGTATTGTGCTTTTTATCTATGAGCATAACATCTACTTCCCCTTGAAGATTTTCTTGGACAAGAGGGATCATCTTGCCATCCCTGGGACCGTTAAGAAGCATAAAATTTTCAGATAATGTTCGTGTTTTCATTTTTAGTGAGTATCGTCTGTTCTCCACTTGAATCGTAACATCTGAACCACTTTGCTGAACCTGAATTTGACTTCTGTTGATAGTTGTAAAGGAATAAAAGGTGCCGTCAACATATAAACCGATTAAAAAACCACGAAAAGAAAAAAATGAAAAAGGAATATGGGCAAGCGAACAGCTCAAAGAAGTTTTATCATGGCTAAAGTTGTTGGATTGTATCCAGATCCAGGAATAAGGGAAAGCACTGCCCTAATTCTTCTCCATATATCCCTTGCCCTGGGTAAATTTAATCTCTTTTCCGTCTATATTGAGATAGCCTTCTAAATCCATATCCATTACACACACCTGGCTGTAGCATTGCATATTGGGAATAAAATTATAAAATCCCATACTGCCAGGGTTCAATAAAGTATCCGGCCATTTGAGTATATTTTTAAAATTAACTGTACCTCTTATATGAAGATCCGCTTCAGCTATATTTAATTTGATGTGCTCTAAAGAAAAATCATTATCTTGAATAGAAACCTGAAAATTATGTTTTGAGGTGATAAATTCATCGGGGGGAAAGCGCAGATAATTATAGTTTACTTCTTTACCTTTTAATACCTGGATAAAGCTGTGAGAATGCTTTTTGGTTTTACCAAGGTGTATGCCCGGGATGAAAACAAAAACTTGTTGAGTACTGGCATCGACTAACTTGAAATACCATCCCTCAAAAAATTTGCTTTTTTTATGCCAGCCATGATACAAATCTGGATTAACTAATTTACTAACCATATCTTTCCCCCTACATTGTAAAATTCAAAGAAAAATTGTTATTAATAATAATTATATCTTATCTGATGAGGCTTTATCACTGATCACCATCTATCCTCTAAAACATTTTCCCATTTTCATGTTTAAATAAAATAACTGTCAACAATAAAGATTTGACCCCTATGTCTTAAAGTTAATAAAATTTCTGTATCCAACCTCCAAAGATAAATACCTCCAATATCGGGAACATTTTTTGAAGTGCTGGCTTGCAATTTGCATCAAAAGATTCTTTCATGTCTTCATCGGCTAAATCAGAAATAACCCGGAATGAAATAGCTTTTACTTTATTCAAGTTTGCAACACTCAAAACAGCAGATGTTTCCCAATTGCAGACAAGTCCATTAAAATTTTCATGTAATTCTCGCCTTAATTGACGGGTTTTAACATCCTTTTCACCACAGGCAACATTGCCAATCCTAATATTAATTGCCATTGTTTCCTGGATATGTTCAGAAAATTCCTGAAATACTTTTTTGTAGAAAGGATCGTTTATCACTGTATGAGATTCGTCATCCTCAGAAGGTATTTTCCCCAATTCCTTACCAGAAGATGGGTCATATTCATAGGAATGTTCAGGACAAACAATATCAAAAATATTCAAATCTTTGGTTAGAGAACCAGCAACACCGGCATCAATGACAAAATCAGTTTGATATTTATCAATAACTAATTGAGTAGCAGAGCTACAATTGATTTTACCTATACCGGCTTTGATTGCATAAACCTCTATATTGTTCTCTTTTCTTTCTGAAATAATTCGTCCTGATAATTCTGATTCATTTTTCATTCCCAGTATTTCTTTACAGGAATTGTATTCATCATCAAGCGGACAAATAATTCCAACTTTTATTTTTGTATTATTCAAAATGACCTCTTCTCTTAGATTATTAGATTATATATTGTGTTTTATGTCAAATGTTAAGTTAAGACCTAACTTCTCAGTTATTTTTAAATACAGATAAGAAGGGTAAGATTGTTTGAAAACGAGAGAAAAAGCTATTCTTGGATTTGAAGTTTTGGGTTTTTATGTCAATTCCCTGGTGTATTTAAACCAATAATGTCTCAAGCTTTTTTATTATTTCTAAGATCACATCCTGGGGTAATTTATCACAAAACTCGGCTTTCCTTATTTTCCAATCAAGACTTTTAACTTGATCAGACAAGATAACACCTTTTACCTTTAGTTCTGAAGGAATCATTACTTCAAAAGGATATCCTTTTATTTGGCTGGTTATCGGGCATAATAAGGCTAACCCGACTTTACCATTATAAGACTTAGGTGAAAGAACAGCTGCCGGACGCCTTCCGGATTGTTCATGTCCAGCTTGAGGCTGCATATTAATCCAAACAATATCTCCTCTATCGGGAATAAATCCTTTAACCATCACCAAACTTCTTTGCCAACCGGTGCACCGGAATCAATTTCCCCATGGAGATTATTCTCAGAAACATCGGCTAAAAGGTTTTTGAGAGAATATTTTTTCTCACGAATTGGTTTTATAATTATACTATCCCTATCAATAGATAGATTAACCCATTCATTTAGCTCCAGATTTGCATCAGAAGCCAAATATTTTGGAATTCGCAAGGCTAAGCTGTTCCCCCATTTTTTAATTTTTGTTTTCATCAATAACACCTTCCAATAAAAAACGATTGCATTTTGTATCTACAATGATTATACATCGGTTATATAATAATTACAAATAATTTTTATGTATAAGTTAACCGTAATATTAAAAACCTAAGCGAAAATATTATTTAAAGAGGTAAGAGAATGCCCTGGCCCAGATCACTGAATAGGATAAAAAGAAGTTAAAAAATTGATAATTAGCATAAAAATATTTTGATTTCTTTTTTTGGAACATGGGTCATATTCATAGCCCTCTTTTCTTTCTGAAATCATTCGGCCTGATAATTCTGATTCATTTTTCAATCCCAGTATTTCTTTACAGGTATTGCATTCATCATCAAGCGGGCAAATGATTCCAATCTTTGTTTTTGAATTATTTAAAATAACCTCTTCTTGAAATATATATTGCTTTTTATGTTAAATATAGAGATACGAAAAGCATCATTTACTATATTGTGAGCTTGTGAAGCCAGACCCCTTTCTACATGACCCTTTCTTCAGACAGGTTGATTTTTATAAGTATTTAGATTAAAAAGATCCACCAATAGGCAGCTCCATTAGAATCATATTATTTTCATAATAACATTTGTTTGTGACAACTGTATGTCAGAAATTGAAAAATATTTAGAGTCACAGCAAAGAAATTACCTTAACAATTCAATAAATTGATTGAATCTATTAAAAATATCATCCCTGACATCATCAATATATTCGTCTGGACCATTTTCCTTTTCAACCATTAAGCAACCAGGACTAGTTTTCTTTTTAAAATATTTATTTATATTTGAAATTTCATTTAAAAAATAACCCTTTTCATAATAATGGCGAATTTCATCCAAAATGACATCTAAATTCTCGGCATATCTCAAAATATAATACATATAATATAAATCCTTGGCTTGTTTTGCATTATTTTCTCTATCTATGAATGTAACCCCCTTGTGATATAAGAATGCAGAAGGTTTCGGACATTTTAGATAATAAATATTTTCAGGCTTACCTCCTTTAGCTTTAAGAAAAATGGTATTTTGTATTAAGAAATCAAACTTTGCAATTTTATTAACACTTATCTTTCTTCCAAGTAAGTTTTCCAATTTTTTGTTTTTTACACCAGAATCAACTATAAACTCAACAGGCATCTTACCCTTTTTGTAAAAAACAACAGGATATATCTTGCCTAATTGTATGTGACGTTGTTCATAATCCAATGAAGATAATATTTGATATATATTTTGCGGATATGTTTTATTGCTTTTTTCACCTAAACCAAAATCAATATCAACTGTTATAATGGGCTCTATTGAAATATTTTTCCATAAAAACTTGCTATACAAATAAGCTAACCAACCACCTACAATAACAAGGTCATCTAAATATTCTTTTAAATCATCAAGTACTTCAAAAAATAGTAATTCACTCTCATGAATGTCAAGCAAACTTTTCTCCTTTTGTTATCAATATTTTTTTAAGATATTCTGCATGTTCTCTTCCTCGTGGTTGAAACTGATATAAGTCCAAATATAACTGCAAATTGGATACAACTGGATAATCCTCTATTATTTGAATTTCATTAAATATGCTATTCCTGTAAAAGGGGTCTATAAAATGAATATTCCCACCTCGAACCAGCTCTTTCAATCCTAAGCTTTGTCTAATACTCAAAATATCTTTCTCCCAATTTTCAGGTTTTATATATAAATAAATATCTGTTGTTCTAACAAAAGATGTAATTAGATTAGCGCCTGAATGCAATGTTAAAGCATATTCCTGCCCTCTTAAAGCTGATTTTAATTTTTTTAGAATATTCTCATCCGGGGAATAATAGGAATCAATTTCATTTTTTTCAAAATGATACCATTTTAGCCAGTCATTAATTACTTTCTCAGGATTGGTTAAAACAGAAAAACTTTTCGGACCTTTTTTTATTCTTTCAATATATCCTTTAATCTCCATTGACTGTAATACTTCTTGAGCCATACCAATACTTAATAGCTCGGTTGAACTAAAATCACGAACGACCCATTCCCTCCCGGGATTCCGCAGCATCATTCGTATAACAATCGAAGCTTTATCTGCAAATAGATTTTTAAACTTCTTCTTTTTGGCCATATTGTTCACCTTAAACATAATGTTCACTTTTTATTGAACATTATATAATAAATGAACATTGATAGTCAATAACATTCTAATGAACTCCAGGAAATTCCTTTTTCATTCTTTAGCCTTTCAGTCTTCAGAAAAAACCACCAGAGAATGTCAAAAATTCTTAAGAAAAGGACTCTGGTAACAATAGCATTCAATTAAAAAAATTGTAGCAGGTATCTCAAACTCAATTTTGGAAAATAAATAAAATTTCATTTTAAGCACCATATGAAGTGAATTGACACTATATATACACCTTGCTATGTGGCGTGCACAAATCAAGAGATCTTAGAAAGTATGTACTGATTTACAGATACACCTTCCTCTGCTGATTTAATAACTAGATTCTTATGCACTTCCACCGGTACACGTAAAGTTAAATTACCTTTATATTTTTTCATTCCAAACGGTTCTGGGATTTTTTCATTTTCTTCATTCATCCATTCAATTGTATTTTTGACAACTTCTTTAATTTCCTTTAACGCGCCTTCAACTGTATCTCCATGAGCCATTAATGAAGGAAACTCAAGACATCTGGCAATATGAGTTTTATCCTCTTCAGACCATTCTACTCTATATGTGTATTTCTCAATTAATTCATGAGTTTTCATCGTTGACCTCCAATTTCTTCAGTGCTTTTACAACTATCTTCACCTGGTATAGTTTTGCCATTTTTCCATCTTTTTGTATGTTTATTCTTGGGTCCCCTTTCCATGGCGTCTTGAAAATATGATGACTGCCTTTAACCCTGGGAACCCCAAAATGCTTCGTACATATGTTGATTAAATCATCGAATTTGACATTTTTGGGATTGGCTAAAATATCTTTTTTCATATGTTATATGATAGTGTATATGATAGCATTAGTCAATGCCTATTTACTTTTATTCTATTATTAAAACTATCTTGTATGTAACATAGCCCCACCAATAAATTAAAAGTAACTATTTTTTAAAGTAGGGTTTTGAGGTGATTTTATAAACCCTAGTTTTGCAGTAACCAAATGAAATCAAGTTGTATAACTCCTTGCAAACTG
>CAZWUL010000008.1:0-37133 GCA_964636625.1 uncultured Atribacterota bacterium
TTTTCTGCATAGTTCTCAAATAATTTTTCATACCATTGTTTTTTGCTCATATTTTACCTCGAATCTCTTTCCCAACTCTATTTTAACATTTTTTTAAATAACACTGGCGTTTTTCTTCAGGGAATTTTTCAATTGCATAGCGCAGCATAGTCCTGGGCATATACTGGTAATGCTTCTTTAAAAAACCTTCTTCTGCCTCAATATCTCTTTTCCCAATCTCTCTGAGCATCCAGCCAACGGCTTTCTGGAGAAGGTCTTCTTTATCTTCTAACATAATTTCAGCAATTTTTACGGTGTCATTAAATTCATTTTGATTAATAAAATATGAAGTAGCTATAATAGCAATTCTGCGTTCCCATAAATTTTTCGATTTTGCTAAAATATAAATAGGTTCTCTGTTACGATCAAATAAATATGTCCCCACTATTTTGCCAGCTGAAATATCAACTAAATCCCAGTTGTTTATATATTCAGTATTATTCAGATAAAGATTGTAAATTTTTTCCCTATCCTTCTCGTTTGTTTTACTAAAGGCGTCAACCAATACAATAAGAGCAAATAATCGTTCTTCATGAAATGAAGATTGGAGAAACTCAGAGACAGTTTCTAATGAGATTGTTCTATATTTCCTGGCAATCTTTCTAACAACTGGAACTCGGATACCTAAGAATATATCTCCTTCACCATATTCCCCTTTGTTGGTTTTGAAATATCTTTGAAGATGGGTTGCCCGTTCCGGGTCCTTTAATTTTTGAAACTCTTCCTTTATAGTCTTCATGCTATTTACCTTTCTTTCTAAAAATACAAACTATTTTTTAATAACTATTTTACCCCAAATATTTACAATGATGACCCCTGTTAGAGCTAAACACCCTCCTATCAATGATAAAAAAGTTGGAACTTCACTTAGCCATATCCAGGCAATGAATATAGCCAACACCGGAGACAAATACAGATAGCTCCCTGCCACAGAAGCAGGGATTCGTGAGAGAACATATGCCCAACTAACATAAGCCAGGGCTGCCGGGAAGATCCCCATATATACAATAGCGAGTGTTGATTCAAGAGGTGCTACTAGTATTTTTTCAAATAAGCCACCCAGAAATACTAGCTGGAATAAAGTACCGCCCCAGATTGCATAAGCAGTAAATTGTAATGGTGAGTATTTTTTTAAATAAGGTTTTTGCAAAACAAAGAAAAAACTAGTACTAACAGCAGACAGGATGATTAAAAAAGCTGCTGGTTCAAAACTGACACTGCTTCCTTCTCCTATTGCAACTAAACCTATACCAAAAAAACTAAGAAATACTCCTGCCCATCCCCAGACACTTATTTTCTCTTTTAAGATAAACATAGCCAGAACAGCTGTGAAGACTGGAGCAGAGGCAATCAAAAGACTGGCAGAGCCGGCGGTCACCTTTAATTCTCCATAAGTGAGAGCCAGATGGTAAACAGTTATTCCGATAAAACCAAGAAAAAGCAACATTGGAATATCTTTTTTTTCCGGTAAGGACATACGGGTAATAAAAGCATAGACGAACAATGCTACTGAAGCCGTTAAAAAGCGCAGGAGAACTAAATCACCTGGATTATAAGCCTTCAATCCAACCTTGATACCGGCAAAAGCAGATGCCCAAAATATAAGTGTTACTGCGATTGCCAGCACGACTGGTAAATCAATTTTCTTTTCAGGGATTCTTTTTAAATCTTTATTTAACAATTTTATTCCTTTTTATGAAAGTATGTATAAAGCACAATTGAAATAATCAAAATTAGGACTGCTTAACGAATTTGTCCATCACCATAAACGATATATTTGTAGCTAGTGAGTTCTTTTAATCCCATTGGTCCACGTGCATGTAATTTTTGAGTACTGATGCCAATTTCGGCTCCCATTCCAAATTCAAATCCATCAGTAAATCTGGTAGAGGCATTCACATAGACTACTGCAGCATCAATTTCCTGTAAAAACCTTTCAGCATTTTCTTCGTTCTCTGTTATAATTGCTTCTGAATGTTGTGTTCCATATTTATTAATATGTTTAATTGCTTCTTCAGTATCTCTGACTATTTTAACAGAAATAATGTAATCAAGGTATTCAGTATACCAATCTTCTTCAGTGGCGATTTTGTATTTGGGAAATAATTTTTTTATTTTTTTGCATCCTCTAACATCCACCCCCAATTCTTCAAGCTCTGTCAATATTACAGGCAAGTATTTTAGGGCTATACTATCAGCAATCAAGAGAGTCTCTACCGCATTGCATACTGAAGGCCTACTGGTTTTGGCATTGATAACAATATCTTTTGCCATTTCTAAATTAGCTGATTCATCAATAAATATATGGCAATTTCCTACACCTGTTTCAATGACTGGAACTAATGAATTTTCTACAATACTGTTAATAAGAGATGCACCGCCACGAGGAATAAGTAAATCGATGTAATTTCTCATTCTCATTAATTGAATAGCACTACTCTTTTTGGTATCTTCAACAAGTTGAATGACTTCAGAAGAGACACCTTCTTCTTGTAAAGCATTTTTTAGTACCTTTACCAGGGCTTTATTTGAATTAATTGCCCTGGAACCGCCACGCAAAATGACGGCATTACCTGCCTTAAAACATAAAGCAGAAGTATCAACAGTCACATTTGGCCTTGCCTCATAGATAATTCCAATAACACCCATAGGTACTATTCTTTTTTCAATACAAAGACCATTAGGTCTCTTAATTTTTGATTCTACCCTACCGATAGGGTCTGGTAATTTGGCAATTTCTAACAAACCCTTTGCGGTTGCATTAATCCTTTTCTCGTCTAACATTAACCGATCTAAAAAGGCCTTTTCTACTCCCTTTTCCCTGCCTAATTCTAAATCTTTTAAATTCTCATGCAAGATAAATGGTATTTCTTCCATTAAATTATCAGCCATACATTTTAAGGCTTTATTTTTTCCATCTGTGGAGTAATTAGCCAGTTTAATGGCAGCTATTCTTGCCTTTTTACCAATAGAAATTAATTTATCCATCTAATCATTTACCTCCACTTTTTTTGGTAAAAAAATAGTCCCGGTATTATTGCCCTTGATAATTTCCATTATTTCTTCCGGTTTGGTGCCTTTAATTATTGCAACTGGAATTCCCCTTGCTGTTGCTAGTCTTGCTGCAGATATTTTTGTTCTCATCCCACCTGTTCCGAAATTACTACCTGCTCCACAGGCATAGGATTCAATTTTATCATCTATTAATTCAACATAAGATATTTTTTTTGATTTTTTGTTTGTCCGAATATCCCCAGAATAAAGGCCATCAATATCTGAAAGCATAATGAGCAAATCTGCTTCAATTAATACTGATACAACTGCTGAAAGAGTATCATTATCGCCATAAACGATTTCTTCTACCGCAACAGTATCGTTTTCATTAACAATGGGAATTACATTATATTTAAATAAGGCGTTAAAAGTATTACAGGTATTATGATGACGTATTTCATCTTCTAAATCACTTCTGGTTAAAAGCATTTGCCCTACTATAATATTGTACTTAGAAAAAATATTCTCATATAGGTTAATTAATAAACCCTGACCAATAGCGGCCATGGCTTGTTTTTCATCTAATTTTTTGGGCTTTTGTTGGAAGTTAAATTTACTCGAACCTACCCCGATTGCCCCGGAAGATACAATAACCACCTCTTTTTCCTGATTATGTAAATCATTGGCAACTTCTGCTATGGTTTTTAAATAATTATAATTAATTTCCCCTGACTCATTTATGATAGTAGAAGTGCCAATTTTAATTACAAGTCGCTTAATGCTTTCAAAACATTTTTTCGTTTTCATATCTGTCTCCTTATTCCTGTTTACTTATTCTAAAATAAAAAAACTCTTAAGTCCCTAAATAGAGACGAAAGAGTTTGCTTCCGCTATACCACTCTATTAAAAATAAAGGTAGTAACATTTTATATAAGAGTACGCCTCAAAATATATCATGAATACTTTGAGATTATACTTTCCCATTGATAACGGTCGGGAAACCGAATAAAGCTCTTCGCTTTTAACAATTTAAGGTGGGTTCAAAATATTTATTAATGGGACAAAATCTTACACCATTTGACTTTGCTCTCTAGACCCTACTAAATATTTTTACTAATCCTTTTTTGTATTTTTATTTTCTGTCCGTATTATTTTAATTATATTTCAACAGTATACAAATATAATCTTTTTATGTCAATGATAAATAGTTCCATGTATTGACATTATTATTTTTTTGTTGACCTTAGTAAATTTATTTAACAATATTTTTTCATTTTAATTTGTGTTAAAATGACAAAAAGGGGTTAAATAAAACTAATAAAAAATAATAAAGGAGTTTTTCCCATGAAAAAGAAAAATAGCTCGCTTCTTTGTGGTTTTTTTCTTTTGCTCTTTGTGTTTTTAATAATTTTTACTACCTCGAGCTCGAATTTCGCACAGGAATTTTCTGCTAAGATTAAAATTACCCAGCCTGAAGAAACTTATAATTACGACTACTTTGTGAAGAATCACCTCTATCGATTGGAAGGCCAGGATAGCTTCGGCGAACCTATTGTTATTATTGCCAATCGACAGGAAGATACTTATCTGGGGTTGCATCCGATTATGAAATTTTACATGGAATTTACCAGAGAAGAAATGTTCTTGTTTAATCCTATCATTGGATGGGAAATGATTACCGAGGGATACCAGGAAGAGAAAGCCGGCATAGAAATGGTTAATGGCTTTCAATGTGCTAAATATATCTATACCCGGGAAGGGGTGGATGGTTTTATCGAAGCATGGTATTCTCCTGAATTAAAACAACGAATAAAGGTTATTATTCCTTTAATTCATTCAGAACAAAGTACCTTTGAATTACTCAATATACAAGTGGGAAATCAAAATGAAAGGTATTTTAAGGTCCCTGAAGATTATGAAAAAATGGCTTCCATGGAGGATTTGGACGAAAAAATACAGTCAGAAACAAACGCTAGGGATGATATCACATCAGATTCAAATTCAAATATCCTTACAGGGGAAGCCCCGATTGGGAGAACCTTAACCGCGGGAGAAATATTGAAAGTCTATGTTAATCCCTCCCTGGGGAAGAACTTGGTTATCGAGAATAAGAGTGCTGATGATGCATCAATTGTTATCACTCCCTTTCAAAATAACCAGCCACTCAACAACCAAATTACCGAAAAAACAATCACCTCTAAAAGAAAAACCAGGCCTGACTTCAGCAGTAGTCTTAACATTGATTTAATAGAGATAAAAGTCAATGAAGGAACTGTTCTGGCCACTGTTGTGCAGGAATCTTTTTTCACAGATGAAATTGAACGAAATGAATATTATCTTTTTGAAAATTTTGGACAGGGATTATTTTTCAGTGAGAACAAACAAGTTAAACTAACTATTATCGGTGATAATGAAACATCGGGAATCTCTCTATTTGAAATTACTTTCTTTAAAGGAGAATACCAGGATTCTATTGAAAAATTGGAACTGTCCTTGCAAAAGGGTGAAAGCAAACAATGGGAATTTCAACCAGGAGAAGTTAAGACAGCAGATATTGTCACCGGGGGTTCCAATGGTGGAGTTAAAATTATTTTAGAACAATTACCTCTATAAATAGCTAAATTAACAAAAGAAGGAATCGAATAGCTAACACGGATAATTGTAATTTACTAGAAAAATTTAAATTTAGGTAATAGAGCACTTCCATCCGGAAAAGACGCAAGTCGAATACTATTTTATTCTGAATCTTTATTGACAGTTGTCTGCGCTAACGTCACAAAAAATATGGGAATATTGTTCCTGAATTATCATTTGGATATAATAGATTCATTACCTATAATATTAAAAAGCATAACTGACACCTAATTCAATAAATACCTGTGAAGGTTTATTAAAACCTGATAGCAAGGAAGCTGATTCTGTTTCGTTTTTTGTATTCAGGGCTATTCCACCCTGAATTTTCAGGGTTGTACTGTTACTGAGCTGGTTGGTATAGCCGGGCATAAACAAGTATGAACCATCACTTATATTACATAAAGATGTCAGGCTAATGCTGGAAAAATCATCAATCTGATAGGCAGCATTTCCTGCAAAGAGATGAATATTATTATCCTGGCTGTCTGCTTGCCCTGTCATTAAAGAGCCGGTAATCTGGGATAGAAGGTTCGGGGGAATATTAAGATATTCAGCCTGCAGATACAGCCGATTGCCTGCCTGGAAGAAATAACTGTAGTCAGCACCGACCAGGAAAGAAAAAGAGTTTTTTTCATCCCGGTAATATCCCAGGGCACCATAGACACCATATTTGCCTATATCTCCCTTAGCGGTGATACCGAAACGCTGCTGGCCTGCTTCAGCTGCCATTACCTTTTCCTGTACAAAGTGTAGCGTAACATCAAAATCATTGATTAGGGTCTTACCTCCAAGACCTATCCTACTATCTTGCAGAGTGCCTGGCGATGAAGCGACCAGGGAAAGGCTGGTATGCCAGTTCACAGGATAATAAATCTCTATGTCATTCTGAAATTTGGCGCTGTAATCCTCTTCTAAGGCAACTGCCCCTAAAGAGTAGTCTACCGGATTTAACAGGGAGCCAAAAGACCAGGATATAGGCTGTATTCCTATGGTGAGATGAAAGTCATCAAAGCGATGTTTCCAGTATAGTCTTTTCCAGAAAAAGTCTACCTTGCCACCGGCAATATCAGTATAAAGATTGCCGGCACATCTGATTTCATTATTACCCCAGCGGGGGAAAAATAACTCTAAATCAAGATTAGCCTGGGGTAAATAGCCGGTTCCTAATTGGCTGTCATAAAATCCTGTTACAGAAGCATTCAGCTGGCCGCCCAGTGTTAGATCACTGGCAAATATAGAAAAATTAAAGATAAACACAGCAATAAGTAATAATGGCAGTCCAACCAACATAAAATATTTATTCATAATCAAATCTCCGTTTCTTTAAGCTTCTTTCTTTATAAAAAGCACCGAAAAATACACCTGTCAATAATGTTTTTATATCTTTTAATCGTTTTTCAATATAAGCGCCGAACCTGATTAGAATAAGTAATTTTATTTAAAGATATCTCTCTGTGTCATTCTACATATTTCACTGCTGTACCCCAGCAAAGCACTTCGGCAGCACCACCAATAACTGTAGCAGAAGAATAACGAATATTAATTACCGCTTTTGAGTACTTTGGTTATCATTCAAATCAGCCTGCAAATTAAAAATTACAGGCTGATTTGAATGATTCTTCAATTATTATATATTAACATATTAACATTAATCCACTGGTATAGCATCAGGATGAACTTCAATGCCTGCTTCATTATAATACCGATATGCGCCGCGGTGAAGTGGAAGAACTATATTTTTAACACTGTCAGCTGTTACTGTTTTTAAGCTGGCGTGTCCTTCGTATAAACGATCTAAATTCTCAAATACAGATTTAGTATATTGATATACCATCTCTTCGGGCAAGTCTTTGTGAGCAAAATATACATTCCAGTCACCTACAGTTAGCAAAGCTTCATCAAGTCCCTGGTAAGCTCCAGCAGGAATTTCCACTGTAGAGAAGAAGGGCATCTGTTCTTTAATTTTCTCAATATCTTCTTCGAATTTAACACCAACTATGTGTGCACCCAAAGTCGCTGATGCTTCGTTAGCAGCTGGTACAGGGAAACCTCCACTTACAGTACCTAAATCTAAAAGATTGTCTCTAATAAGATTTACAGTATCTCCTAAGCTGGTATAAACAACTCTTGCAGGTTTAACCCCTAAGATATCCATAACCATCCTGAACCAGAAATCAGATGTCCCACCAGCAGGGCCGCCTGAGACAATTTTGCCATCAAGATCGCGATAGGATTCTATTGTATCATCCACAGTCCATGAATGCATTTGCGAAACATGCAATGGGTGAATCCCTCTCATTTGATGGTAATATTCTGCTTCATTTTCAAAGAGCCCAGTTATTTCTTCACCTGACCAGGCTTCCCACGCTGCACCCTGGGATATTAAAGCAGTATGAAGATCTCCTTTATTAATTAGCATTGTATTATGGAAGGACCCGCCACTATCCTCAACAGAAGCATTTACACCGATTTCGATCCAAAATTCTGAAAGCAATCCCCCTACCAGGTGTAGCATGCCACCAACAGAAGCTGTTCCTATTGAAATAACTCGAGGCCAATCCTCTTGCGCGAAAGTTGTTTGTGGAAAAAAAGCTATTAAGATTAATATTACTACTAGAATAAACGAAAAGTGTTTCTTGTACATAATTTATTACTGTATCTCCTTTTATATTTTAACATCTTCTATTACTTTAAATGTAAAAAAACATATTTTATAATACGCAACCCTCCCTTCTGTTTTAGGCTTATAGTACAGCTAATTGTATATAAACAAAATGTTGATTAATCGCTACACTATAAGATACATTTTATAAAGAATTATATAAAGAGCTTTAGGTAATTCATTTCTATATCAAATTTCCTTAATTTTTCGCTTTATTTTCTTGATTAAGAACTTTATATCTTTTCTGCCTTTTCATTTTTTACAGTAATCACCAGGGGTTCACTGACTCTAAATTCGCTTATTAAAAGCATCGTGTTTAATTTTAATTTTCAATAAGTTTTCTTTATTAAAAGATAATGGGAAATAAAGAAATGTAGAACATTTATCCGTGAATGTGTCAAAAGAAATATCTTTATCTTCTACTAGTACTTTTTTTATTAATTTCTGTCTCATGCGCAAACAAAGAGCAAATTCTAATGGAGTTTCTTCTCCAATATAACAAACCTTGACTAAAGTTGTTTCCGGGTCTATAAGTTCCCTTTTTAAAATACTGAATTTATCCTTTACATTCCAAATTTTTTCACGTGATAATCTTCTCTCAGAATGATTACTGCCTTTAGCTCTTATTGAAATTCTAAAATCTCCGCACAAAAGATTTATGGGATAACCTTCTTCTTTTTCCCAGGGAGCCTTTTCCTGACCCATCTTTAATAAGGCAATACAAGGAATTAATCCGCTTATAGCAACATTTTCAGCATTTAAACTCCAATGATTTGTTTCAATACCGAAAACCAATGTATGCCACCTGTTATATGCAGGTCCGCAAGTATAATTAGTATAGCCAGGTTTACCAGGAAAATCATAGGTTTCATTAAAATCCTGTATATCAAGTAAATATACTTTATTTTTTAAGTACCGACGTGGCAATCTCCCGGTTTTAGGATCTCCAAAATAATAACTGGACAAATCTTCTAAAGTATGAACTTCAAAAGGCCAACCTCGCGAGGAAGAATAATCAGCCATTTTACTTGCAGTATACTGGTAAATTTGCTCATCCATACCCCATTTAGAAGTATTAGCAGGAATAATTACTTCCATATCTCCTATATCATATTTTGATCCTTCTACTTTACCCAGACTGTGATAATCCATCATCATATCTGGTTTATATTCATCACAAAGATTACCTAAAACTTCTCTTTCAGTATCGGTAATACCAAATTTACTGGAATGAAATTCATCTAAAATAAAACCCTCTGGATTTAGGACAGGTATCAAAATAACTATTTGTCTGTCCCTGATAATTTTTGCATCATCACTAACCAGGTAATTTAATATTTCAGGACCGACAACTCTGGCACCTTTTTCCTGACCATGCCTTGCAAGAGTGATTACCGATATTTGCTTATCTTCATCTGAAATTTGTTTATTTGTTACAAAAAAAGCAGGTATATCCCATTTATTGTCTGAAGATTTGCCTATGTTCTTTTTACATATATATTCATGATTTTTTTGTGTGAATTCATCAAGCCAATCATAAAGTTTTAATAACCCTTTTTTTCCAACAGGAAAATAATTAAACATTGCCATTTATATAATGTCTCCCATTTTTTATTTAATAAACATCCTGATTTTAAGTAGCATTTGTTTAGTGTAGTTACTTTTATAGAATATAGAATATCACCTGTATCTATTCCGGTAAAGTATTTTTTTACTTATTTCTAATAATTTCTAATCAACGACCTTCTATTTCCCTAATAACCCTGGTATGATTTCATAAAAATTGCTAAGATGATTAATAAGTTTATTTTATTCAACCAAAAAGTCTCCATTTTCCAAGTTTATATTTGGTTATTTTAGCAGTAAAATAATTTGAAGAACTTCCGGTAAGGTAATTCAAATTTATTTTTTTGATTTTTTAAGCATGTTACAATATACTATAACTATAACTATAATTAAAACTCCCTTTTTCTTTTTAAAATTTGCTATTTCTTTTCCTGGTAAACATTTTTTAATTTAAATCTAAAGGTAATTAAATAAAAATATTAACAGTGGACAAGAAGGTAACGTGTTTGACTTTTAATGATATCTAACTTAAAATATTTTATTAGTTTAGTACTCTAAGCTATTATATTTCTATAATTAAGAAATTTTGAGCGTTATTTTTCTTAAATATAAAATATATATTAAATAAATTAATTTAGTATATATTTAATTGGCAAGTAGTGGATAGTAGGCAAGGGGGTGGTTGATTCAGTTAATACTATACTTATTTAAGCTTTTTAAATGGCTTAAAAATTTAAAGAACTTTGGATAATTTCAAGTGATAAAAATAAATTGGAGGTAAATAAACATGAAAATAAAACACTTTTCTATCATTTTAATAGTGGTTCTATTATTAGCAGCTACAATACCACAGGGAGCTTTTGCTCAAGAAGATTGGCCACGCGTAATCTCTATGGGTGCTGCCTCAGTAGGTGGCACAATGTATTTAGTCGGTGGGATACTCTCCGAAGTGTGGAGTGAAGTAGGTGTTAATGCTTCTGTCGAGGAAAGTGGAGGTTCATTCCACAATACCATGTTAATTAATACTGGCGACCTTCATACTGCCCAGATATCTCAAGGTGCAGCATGGGAAGCCTGGACTGGTACAGATATAACCGGTCTTTTTGAAAAAGATGCCGAAGAATATCGTAATATGAGAGCAATACATCCACAGCACGTTTCTTACTTGCATGGATGGACAGTGGCTGATGATGTAGACGCCTTTAGAGACCTTGATGGTAAAATTGTATCTGGTGGCCCTGCTGGTGGTACATCTGATTTCTGGTTCAGGATGGTTCTGGATATCTTAGGCGTGAACCCCTCTCGAGTTGTCCACACCAGCTTAGGAGATACAGTGAATCTCATGAGGGATAATCTCTTGGATTTAGGTTGCACAAGTGGTGGAGTGCCGACGCCTGCTGCAAATGAAGCAGCTGCCACTTTAGATGCCAAGATAGTCGGAGTTAAATATGAGGAAGATATTGAAAAAATAAGAGAAAAGATGCCTTTCTTCTCTGCATTGGAAATTCCAATAGGCCCCTATCCTGGATTTGATGAAAAAGTGTTAACTGTTGCAGACTGGAATGTGTACTTTGCTCACAAGGATTTACCAGAAGATATGGTATATCAATATACTAAAGCTATATTTGAAAATTTAGACAGATTATATGAAGGATTTGCTGGTTTAAGAACGATAACACCCGATAGTGTAAAGAATATTGTTCTGCCACTACATCCAGGTGCATACAGATATTACCAGGAGGCTGGCATAGAAGTCCATCCAGATGCGGTTCCAGTTGATTAATTAGATTGTAAAAAAATTAAAACATTATCATTAGCCTGCAATTGTTTATTTAATCAATTGCAGGCTAATGATATTAAATAGCATTTATTTTTAAAATCATAGATTAGGTTTTCGAAAGAGAGGAGCCTGAATTGAACAACAAAAAAAAGAATGAAGAAGAAATTGAGATTATAGAAGTAAGTGAAGAAAAACTTCGAGAAATTGATAAACCAACCGGAAGACAACTTACCGGAGTAATGTGGTACTTGGTAAGCATTATTGCTTTAAGTGCTTCAGTTTATCATCTGTTTATTATGTTCGCCTACCCTATAGACCCTTTTTTATTTAGAGCAGTGCACCTTGGCTTTATAATGGTTTTGGGATTTTTACTAACTCCAGCTGCTAAAAATAGTCCTTTGGATCGATTTACAATTTTAGATGTTATTTTAGCTTTATTGTCTATTGGTATAGTCGTATATATTTTCAACCAATTCAGCGGGCTTGTATTCAGACAGGGCGCTATGCCAACAACAACAGACGTCTACATAGGTACGCTTGCAATTATATTATTAATAGAATTGTCGCGTCGAATGCTAGGCTGGACAATGCCGATTCTTGCTTTAGCTTTTTACGCCTATTCCCTATTCGGTCAAGCCCTTCCAGGTTTCTTAGGCCACCCCGGTTATAGTTATGCCAGGGTTGTAAGTAATGCACTTGGTACTTCGGGAATTTATACCATACCTCTGGGAGTATCTGCTACATATGTGTTTTTATTTATTCTTTTTGGAGCATTTTTACAGGTTTCCGGAGCCGGGATAACTATAATTGATGGTGCCAAGGCTATTGCTGGAGGCACTAGAGGCGGACCTGCCAAGACTGCAGTTTTTGCCAGTGCGCTAATGGGCACCATTTCTGGAGCTTCTATAGCCAATGTAGCAGTAACCGGAACCTTTACTATCCCTTTGATGAGGAAGACTGGTTATGATAAAACATTTGCCAGCGCTGTTGAAGCAGTAGCATCAACAGGAGGTCAGGTAACCCCTCCTGTTATGGGTGCAGCAGTTTTTATTCTGGCAGAAATCTTAGGTAGACCTTATTCCGAAATAATGATTGCCGGAATCATACCTGCTTTTCTTTATTATGTTGGCGTATTCAGCATGGTCGATTTTGAAGCTGTTAAAAAGAATTTATCCGGGCTGCCAAAACGATTATTACCGAATATAAAAAAGGTAATATCTGAAAGAGGACATTTATTACTTCCATTGCTGGTTCTTATATTTTTCCTTGTGGTTTTGAAAGTTTCTCCCATTAGAGCTGCAATTATGGCGATTCTTTCTACAGTTATTGTATCTTTCTTTCGAAGAAATACCTGGATGACCCCAAACAAAATTATTGAAAGTCTTGTTTTAGGTCCACAAAAACTATTAACAGTTGCAACTACATGCGGAGTTGCCGGATTGATTATTGGAGTAGTCTTACAGACCGGGCTGGGACATCGTTTTTCAACCATGATGATTAGAATGACAGGTGGAAATATTTTGGCGGCATTGATAATGGCTATGATTGTAGCCCTAATTTTAGGTATGGGAGTCCCTCCTGTTGCTGCTTATGCCATTGCCGGTACTATGGTTGCTCCTGCTTTAATTAGACTGGGAGTACACCCTCTTTCCGCTCATATGTTTGTATTTTTCTTTTGTGCCATTGCTCCTATTACACCACCGGTAGCGTTTGCTGCCTATGCTGCAGCCGCAATTGGGGAAGCTGATATGTGGAAAGTAGGAATGCAAGCCTTTAAAATTGGTGCTGCAGCCTACTTAGTCCCCTATTTATTTGTATATTCACCCACTTTACTTTTGGAAGGGCAGCCAATAAGAATCATTCTTAGCGTTATTACTGCTATAATTGGCGTTGTTTTCTTAGCGGGAGCAATTCAGGGATGGTTTATTAAATTTTTGTCTTATCCTTTAAGATTGTTATTATTAATAGCATCTTTAAGTATGGTTATACCAAATATCAGATTTGCTCTTCCGGGAATTATAGCATTTGGAATCTTTATAATTCTAGTGAAGAAAAATATTGGAGCAAGAGAAAAATTATCTACCAAAACTAATTAAATGATTAATTTTTTTAAATAAAACTGACATTAAGGAGTGTTGTTAATGAGAGCTATAATTACTGAAACATTTCATTCATCAGGTGTAAAAATGCTTGAAAAATATATGGATGTTGAATGTGACTTTCAGATATCCAGAGAAGAGTTAAAGAAAAAAATAAAAGATTATGATGTAGCAATTATAAGGTCAGCAATAAAATTCGATAGGGAATTATTAGAATATGGAGAAAAATTAAAAATTATTGGTATGGCAGGTATCGGGACAGATCATATTGATAAGGATTATTGTAAGGAAAGAGAAATTGCAATTTTTAATGTTCCCGAAGGTAGCAATAACGCTGTCGCAGAATTAGCAATGGCTTTAATATTAAACGTAATTAGAAAAGTCCATCCTGCTGTAAAATCTGTAAAAGAAAACTACCAGTGGGATAAGACTTTCTATGTTGGTCGGGAATTAAAAGGAAAAACATTGGGGATTATTGCTATAGGTAAAATCGGTTCCAGGTTAGCAAAATTTGCCCAGGCATTTGATATGAAAGTTATAGCATTTGACCCTTATATCCCTGCTGAAAAAGCTCAAGCAATTAATATTAAGCTAGTTGAGCTAGAAGAACTATTTTCTCAAGCGGATATTATTTCTATTCACGCACCATTAACCAAACAAACACACCATATGATTTCCAAAGAACAAATTGACAAAATGAAGGATGGTATATATCTGTTTAATTTTGGTAGAGGTCCTATTATTGATGAAGAAAGCCTGTATATTGCTTTAAAAAATGGGAAATTTGCCGGTGTAGGCGTAGACGTAATGGAAAAAGAACCTCCCGGTAAATCAAAATTATTTGAGTTTGATAATTTTATAGCAACACCACATATAGGGGCAGGTACAGTCGAAGCGCAAAAGTATATCTCTGAAGCAATTAGTAAACAAGTACTCACGCATTTGAAGCTAATTGACAATTAAAAAGATAATAAATTAATTCAGAATATATCAGGAAAAAATATTAATCGAAAAAGAGAGGCTCAAACTTGTAGCTTTCAGTGGTTATCAGCAAATGGTTGGGGCCTATTTTGGGATAATACAAAAAAATTCAAAAGAAGGCCTCTCCATATCAATTAGCCTATTTAATATTGGGCATCTAATTGTATATGAGGAAAAAGTTTATATTTTTTAAAGAATATATTTTCTAAATTTCCATCTTCGGCTGCCCTCCAATAAAACTGCTTGATTGCTGACATTTTTAGGTATTGTTTATTTTTTTCAGAAATTCAATAGCTGCATCTTCATCAAGGGGTTTACTAATTAGATAACCCTGTATTTTATCACAGCCGTGTCTTTGCAGGTATTGTTTCTGTTTTTCATATTCTACTCCTTCTGCAATTACATAGTGACCCAGATTATGTGCCATAGAGATAATGTCATCATGCAGGGATTGCTCTTTTTCGGCTTCAAAGACAATAAACTTCAAATTAGTAAGCGCATTGGTACAAACAAGATAATCAGTAGTAGCAAGGTTTCCGATAAAAACTCTTTCAGTACCGCTGGAAACTGAGGCTAATGCTGCCTCAACAGAATCATATAAACTTAAATTTATATTCGGATAAGATAACAGATAGCTATGATGGGAACTATTTCTCTGTACTGCAACTGCCAGGCTCGCCAAATCATCAATATCGATAATATCGGTCTCTGTTTTTTGTGTCACAATAACCCTTTTAAAGTAAAAATATGGCTGGGAAAAGAGAAAATGCATTACCCTTTCCTCTGTTTTGGATACTGCAGGGAGGGCGTCAATATCTCCCACCAAAGCCAGCTCATAGGCTTCCGGCCAGGTCAGTCATCTGATAATATCAAATTCTAATCCGGTTTTTTCACTGATTAAGGAAAGATAATCCGCAGTTATTCCTTTATACTCCCCATCCTCATCAAAAATCTCAAATGGTACAAACTTCGGATCTATCCCAAGACGAATAACTGGATTTTCTTTCAAAAAAGCAATCTCAGTCTGTGTCCAGCTAATCGCATTGCCTATTATATTGTTCTGGGCAAAGCAGGAGCCGGTTAATGTCACAGAAATGATAATAAATACATACCATAAGGAAAGAATTTTTCTCAAAAATATTTTCCTTCTATATATTATATAAATAGAATATTGTGACACTAAATTAATAATTTTATATATTTTTTCGATTGGAAAAATTTTTTTAGCGGCTTTAGCACTCCACATCAGTTCAGGGAATAATTATTCCACCAGTAATAAAAATCTGTTTTTTGATTTTTAAAACATTTTAATGGAAAAAATACTTTTTATAAACTTAGTAATTTTTAAAGATATTTCGATGAATTTTTCATAAATAGCTTAATTATATAGTTGCTTTTCAATAACTTTACCTAATCTTTTGATTCCTTCCTTTATATCATCTACAGCGGGATAGCAGAATGACAACCTCATTGTATTTTTCCCTTCACCATTAGCAAAAAATGAAGACCCGCTTACATAAGCTACTTTTTCTTTAACGGCGTCATAGAGCATCTCGTCAGCATTGATTTTTTCAGGCAAAGTCACAAAAACAAAAAATCCTCCCTCGGGTTTATTCCAAAAAGCACTTTCAGGAAAATATTTTTCCAAAGATTCTAACATAACATCTCGTTTTTCCCTGTAAACAGAAATATTTGAATCAATATTTTTATCAATACAACCTTTAGAGCAATATTCTTGAGCGATCATCTGGTTCAATATAGGCGTGCACAGGTCTGTTGCTTGCTTTAAAATAACAATCTTTTCTATTATTTCTTTATTCCCGGTAATCCAGGCTAACCTTAATCCGGGGCACAATATTTTAGAAAAAGTACCCAAGTTTATCACTCGCCCTTCCTCATCAAAAGATAAAATTGATGGTAAAGGTTTTCCTTCAAAGCGTAGCTTATCATAAGGGTTATCTTCCAGGATAAAAAGATTATGCTTTGAAGCAATTTTTAAAATTTTTTTTCTTCTGGACAATGACATAGTAACACCTGCTGGGTTCTGGAAATTGGATATAGTATAAATAAATTTAACTTTTTTACCTTTTTTGGTAATTTGCTTAAGGATTTTATCCAATAAGTCTATTTGCATTCCTTCTCCATCCATTGGGATTCCAATCATCTCTGCTCCATAACTTCTAAAAGCATTTAAAGCTGCCAGGTAACTGGGTAATTCCACAATTACAATATCCCCGGGGTCTAACAATGCTTTACTCATTAAATCTAAACCCTGTTGTGAGCCTGACGTTATAACAATATTATCTGTCTGATATCTTTTTTTATCCAGGTCCAACCATTGTAAAAGAAATTTTCTTAACTGCAATAGACCTTCTGTACTGCTATATTGTAAGGCACGACCGCTATCTCTGGTTAAGACATCAGCACAAATCTCTTTTAAATCATTAACCGGAAATGTTATCGGGTCCGGCATTCCGCCAGCCAAAGAAATAACATCAGAACTCTGAATAATCTTTAAGATTTCTCTGATTGAAGAGGCTTTGCTCTGCCTGGCTAATTTTGAAAATAACTCTTCACTATTAATTAATGGCATAATTTGACTCCCCTCATTTGTTTCA
The DNA here is from genome assembly GCA_964636625.1 of uncultured Atribacterota bacterium. GTDB lineage: Bacteria > Atribacterota > Phoenicimicrobiia > Phoenicimicrobiales > Stramentimicrobiaceae > CAZWUL01. Next base: position 17,374 of record CAZWUL010000008.1, read on the forward strand.
ATATTTTATTAAATAATAGAACAACAGCCTATTTTTATCAATATTTTTTTATACTTTGCCGCTTCCTTAAAAACTGATTTTAATTTATTGCATTCTTTTATTCTCCTTGTTGGTAAATATTTCTGTCTAAATGAGCAGCCCTAAAACTTGTAATCAGGATCAGTTGAGACTCCTCCTGATTCTTGTTTCTTGTCTACCGTGTTTTTTGGTTTTTTATAAATCATTCCTGCAACTACCGCAGTAAAGGGAACTGCAAATACCAATCCTATACTCCCGGCAAGTGCTCTAACTATCTCTGAAGCAATTACATCCTGATTAATTATTTCCACTATTGGTATTTCATAAAACATAAACAGGATAATTAAATGGATTGTTCCTCCCATATAAGCAAGAATTAAGGTATTTGACATAGTGCCCATAATATCCCGCCCTACATTTATGCCAGCCTTGATTAGATGTTTCGTCTTTATCTGAGGAGAGGTCTCTTTGATCTCATTCATTGCCGAGGCTACAGACATCCCAACATCCATAACCGCTCCCAGGGCTCCAATAATAATTCCGGCAAACAATAATCCCTGAAAATTAAAGCTAACTTCCTGGGAAATAAAATTAAGCATTTGAGCTTCCTGGTTACCTAATCCAGTTAACCGGGCCATTGAGCCAAAAGCCAGGGCAAGGATGCCGGCTAGCATAACCCCTCCACTTGTACCAATGATAGCAGATATACTTTTTTTATTTATTCCTCCAATAATAAAAAGAGATATAATAATAATGCCAATGCATAATAAAACAGAAACAAATATAGGATCATTCCCCATGATAATTAGGGGGAAAAATAATTTGATAATTACAACCGCTGTTAATCCCAGAGCAATAATTGCTTTTATTCCTTTTAGCCCGCCCACTACAGATAGTGCAATAATAAAAAGAATGAGAAGATACAACAGATAAGTATCTCTGATTATTTCATCTGCATAGGCACTGAGAATATTCCCCTCCTGATCTTCCTGTAAATATACCATAATTCTGTCGCCTTTATGAATCACAATACTATAAGCCACACGGTCGTCAATGATATTCTGTACCTCGATTATTTCATCTTTATATTTTCCCGAAGTTATTTTTACATTAATGATTTGAATCATCCTACGAAATGAGTAATTATCTGCCAGAATTTCTTCTTCTGTTTCTGAAATAATTTCAAGAACCCTTCCTCTTGCAGTGCTGGATATTATTTCTTCTTCTGTAATCTGTAAGTCATCTATTTCCTGACTATAAATTCCCACTGGAATTACTGTAATAAAAATTAATAAAACAACTATTACTTTTAGATAATTATTTTCTAACATTGCAGTATCTCCCTATTAATTGAATTAGCATTATCTTACATCAAAATAAAAAATTTTTAAATATTAAGTTAGAGTTGTCAAAAAACCATCTCCATGATAATCCAGTGGCTACCTATTATTAAAATTAAACTCATTGACAGAAGAATATAATTTCTATAAAATTAGTTCATTGAAAATCTTAATTTTTGCACTTAATTTCTTAATTAATTTTTTGAAAGAGAAGCAAGTTATGAAATTCTTAATTCACTCTGAAAATTATGATAGCCTGAGAATAATTGGATTCCCTGATTTTGTCTTCTTTGTGCCTGGTTGACGTTGTTTTATTACAAAATAGCGGTCGGCTATAAAACCCCTTGTTAAAATTAAACATTATTTCCTGGTTTTAATTAGATTAATATTTTAATTTTATCATCCCCATAAACCTTATTTATACTTATTTATAGCTGATACAGCTAATCATTGGTGGTGTCCTTTTATGTTATGCTATATATGCTTTGAATTTATTATTATTGCGTTGAAATAGGAGGTGAGACAGATGGAAGATAAGAAAAAAAGGCTGATGCAAATGGTATCTGCTGCAGGCTGAGCGGCAAAGTTAAGCTATCAGGATCTCGGTGAGATTCTAAAAAGATTCAACCATATTGAAGATAAAAATATGTTAAGCAGTTTTGAATATAACGAAGATGCAGCAGTGTATCGTATTAATAATGATATTGCTATTGTCTTTACAGTTGACTTTATTACACCCATAGTGGATAATCCTTATATTTTTGGCCAGATTGCAGCTGCCAATTCGTTAAGCGATGTCTTTGCCATGGGTGGAAAACCATTATTGGCTTTAAATATTACCTGTTTTCCTGATGGTCAGATTAACGATTTAACTGAAATAATTAGAGGGGGACTGGAAAAAGTACAGGAAGCCGGTGCCATTCTGGCCGGAGGGCATAGTTTAAAGGATAAAGAACCTAAATATGGTTTGGCCGTCCTGGGAACTGTTCACCCTGAAAAAATTATCAAAAATCATACTCCTAAAGAAGGAGATGCTTTAATACTAACCAAACCTCTGGGTACCGGCATTCTTTCCACTGCCCTGAAAGCAGAAATAATCAGTGAAAAAAATGCAACAGATGCCATCAATTGGATGAGAAAACTGAATCATATTTCTGAATCAATTTTAAACCTGTCTATTCACAGTATGACAGATATTACCGGGTTCGGGTTATTAGGCCATCTTAGTGAGATGATGATAGATAAAAACCTATATGCTGAAATTCAGATAAAGGAAATTCCAATCCTGAGGGGAGCATATGAACTTGCCTGTCAGGATATCATTCCAGGAGGAAGTATAGCCAACCAAAAGACATTTTCCTGTGGAGTTAAAAAAGAAACAAAAATAGACCCGGCCAAAGAAATCCTGTTGTATGATGCCCAGACTTCCGGCGGACTTTTAATCTCAATCAGCGAGGAAGATGCTCACAAATGTTTATCATTGTTAAAAAATGAAGGGTTTGTTGAAAGCAAAAAGATTGGAAAAATAGGAAAACATTCTTCCGGGAAAGAAAAAATAGTTTTAATTGAATAAACAAATCTAAAATGAAGGGAAATATTTTTATGAACCTGAAAAACTGGTTTAATTCACGTAGAATAATCGTCTTTACCGGAGCCTTTATCGGTATAGCAGCAACAGTTCTACAAAAGCTGGGGAATCCTGCCAATATGGGTATCTGTGTGGCCTGTTTTGAAAGGGATATTGCCGGTGCTTTAGGGTTTCACAGGACTGCGGTCGTTCAGTATATCAGACCTGAAATTATCGGCTTTGTCCTGGGCTCTCTGATTGCTGCCTTAGCTTTCAAAGAATTTAAACCAAGAGGAGGATCATCTCCCCTTATCCGGTTTGTCTTAGGTTTTCTGGCAATGGTTGGATCTTTGGTCTTTCTGGGCTGTCCCTGGAGAGCCCTGCTGCGTTTATCCGGTGGAGATGGAAATACCCTCTTCGGTATTGCAGGATTAGTGGCCGGTATCTCTATCGGTATCTTCTTTATCAAATCCGGTTATGATCTGGAACGTAACGAGAGGATCAGACCTCTGGCAGGTTGGGTTTTGCCTTTAATTATGGCCGGACTTTTATTGTTATTATTATTCAGAACTAAATTGCCTACCGGGGCAGTGTTTTTCAGTACTGAAGGCCCCGGTTCTCAATATGCACCGGTCCTGATAGCCTTACTGATTGCCTTATTGGTCGGTTTTATTGCCCAGAGAACCCGGTTCTGCACAGTTGCTGCTGCACGGGATGTTCTTCTGATTAAAGATACTTATCTCTTTACCGGGGTGGTCAGTCTTGTAATAGCAGCCTGGCTGAGCAATATAGTTTTAGGTCAGTTTAATCCGGGGTTTCAAGACCAGCCAGTTGCTCATACCAATCAGATCTGGAATTTTGGAGGCATGGTTTTAGCCGGGCTTTCCTTTACACTTGCCGGAGGGTGTCCCGGACGTCAGCTCTTTCTTTCCGGAGAAGGAGATTCTGATGCTGCAGTATTTATTTTGGGAATGATTTTCGGAGCAGGGTTTGCCCATAATTTTGCTACTGCCAGCTCCGGTGCCGGACCAGGTGTTTGGGGACCCGCGGCAGTCATTGTGGGATTGATTGTCTGTCTTTTAATAGGATTTAGTATGAGTGATTTAGCCAAAAAGAAAAAGGGGGTATCAGTTTGATGAGCGAGCAATTTGATGTAAGGGGGCTATCTTGCCCTCTCCCGGTGGTTAAGGTTAAGAATAAATTGACAGAACTAAAAGAAGGAATGTTAGAAGTACTGGTAGATACAGGAACAGCTAAAGATAATATTACCCGTATGGCAAATAATAATGGCTGGAAGGTAGAAGTAAAGGAGCAAGAGGAAGAATATTTATTAATCATCACCAAATAAATAACCATACAGGAAAGGAAAATTATGATTTATTTTGATAATGCGGCCACCTCTTGCCCTAAACCGAAAGAGGTTATAAAAGCTATTATTGATTTCACAGAAAATATTGGAGCCAGTCCCGGACGTTCGGGTCACCGTCTATCCATTGAAGCAGGGAGGATTCTTTATCAATGCCGGGAAAGTCTGGCAGAGCTGTTTAACACTTCTGATCCTTTGAGAATCATTTTTACCCTGAATGGAACAGAAGCCATAAATCTGGTATTAAGGGGTTTATTGCATGCAGGAAACCATGTCCTCACCAGCGGCATGGAGCATAATGCTGTCATGCGTCCCTTACGGGAATTAGAAAAGTGCGGAGTTCAGGTGCAGGTTATTCCCTGCTCTGCTGATGGTACTCTTTCTCCGGAAGATATTGAAAAAGCCATAAAAGAAAATACGGCTCTGATTGTCCTGAACCATGCCTCAAATGTTACCGGAACTTTGCTGCCCATTCGCTCTGTCGGAGAAATAGCCAGAAAAAGGAACATTCTATTTTTGGTCGATGCTGCCCAGACAGCCGGATCCTGCCCATTAAACATGGAAAAGGATCATATAGACCTTTTGGCCTTCACTGGCCACAAAGCTCTCTTTGGACCAACAGGCACCGGAGGGCTGGTCATAGGAGAAAGAGTGGATATTCACAGGATTAACCCTCTTAAAACCGGCGGAACCGGCAGCCATTCGGAATCGGAAAACCATCCTGATTTTCTGCCGGACTTGTATGAAAGTGGAACACCGAATATAATCGGAATAGCCGGATTGAATTCAGGAGTCCGTTATATTCTAAAAAAAGGAATCATGCAGATACACCAGCAGGAGATGTCCTTAACCGAGAAATTGATTTCTGGTTTAACGGAAATACCCGGAGTTACTTTATACGGGAAAGCAGGTATAGAAAACCGGGTAGCTGTGGTTTCTTTTACTGTTCAAAATCAGTCTCCTTCTGATATCGGATTAATTCTTGATGAAGAATATGATCTGATGTGCCGGGTCGGTTTGCATTGCTCCCCTGCTGCCCATAAGACCATAGGAACCTTCCCCATCGGAACAGTCCGTTTCAGTTTGAGTATCTTTAATACAGATAAGGACATCCAAAAAGCAATTATTGCTGTCAGAAAAATCACAAAAGGAAAATCATAGAAAGGTTAACAAAATGACTGAATCAGGACCAAACAGTGTCGTTATCTTTTATTCAACCAGCGGAGCTATAAAAACAGAAAGACTGGCAAAGAAACAGGGACTAATCGTTAAACTTATTCCGGTGCCCCGCCATTTAAGCTCTGATTGCGGCATATGCCTGAGTTTTAATTCTGGTGACATTCATAGAATAGAAAGAATATTAAGAGAAAATAAAATAGAATTTGATGCTATATATGATTTGAAAAATAGTTGATATCCTTTTAGTTATTATAACCAGTTGAATTTTATTGGTAAATTGTAATTCACAATTATAGAGCCCTCTATCCCTTTTATTTTACTTTTTTTCAAAAATATCAGTTCTACTTTTTTTCTGAACAAATGAATTTGAAATGAATCTCTATCACCTATTACCATACAAACCATTATGTCGGGAATTATAATATTGGTTAATATCATATAATCGTTGCTTCTCATAAAGTGAAAAATTTTTCTATTATCTTCTTATAGGTTACTATATTTGGTTGTCATGGGGCAGGAAATGGATTCTGAAAATTTTTTGATTCATTTATAAGAGAAAACTTTAACCTGACTATATTATACACTATAGATAGTATAAAATCCTTTTTTAGAGATAAAAAACAAACTTTGTAACTTATTTTGCTTTTGTTAAATCAAAAAAAACCCCTTTCCGTATCTTAAGCAGAAAGAGGCATTAACAGAAGTCAAAATAAATTAAATTTTGTATTTATCATAAATAAAGATGTAATTACATCTTAGGAATTATTAAACAGGATTTTACTTAAAGAAAAGGTAGAAAATCTATTCTTGCTTCTGTAGTGACAGGAACATTATTATCATCGACACCATCAACTGTAATGATTGCATAACTGATACCAGACATATTATTGTTTCGATACATATCATGTTCTAGAGAAGAGAATGCTGAAAGATAATCGGTATCAAACCACTCGTTAATAAAAATATCGGTACCAAAAACATCAGTAGATATTAATTGATTATTATTGTTGTAAGTTTTAAATGTAAATTCAGTTAAAGCAACACCAACACCATTTTGTTCACTCACAGTAATTGTAAAAGGCCATCCATCTATTCCATAGTCGTATGGGGCAGGATTTGGTTCAAAAGAGACCTTTAACTGTGCAGTTTTAGGCACCCCGTTACATCCAATAAGCAATATAGCAAACAATAAAATTAGTAGAAAACCAATCAATTTTTTATTCATATTAACTCTGATCCTCCAAAAATTATAATTTGTTACAACAAAATATTAACACACTGTTTTTGAATATTTAATTACCCCCTCCTTTTAATTTTTTACTTTTTTAGTTGTCTCTATTTAGATTTGTTTTAAGGATAACAAAATTATTACTCCTAAAGCAAGCTAAAAACAAAACAAAGATTGAAAAGATAAAAATGCAAAATATTTTTTATTCAAACTACATTTATTAATTCTAATAAATATAGTATCAAAATTATTATTAAAAAAACAACCTTTCAACTAAAAATTCTTACTGCAACACTTTAATCTCTATATCTTCCCCTACTTACCTCAGATAATGACCTATTTTCATTTTCTTCTATGAGGGTACTTAACTCAGGTAACATGAATAATACTAAAATGAATAAAACAAATCTCTCCTCTCTCTCCATATTACTTGAACCTCCACTCCAATAATTTAAATTATAGTCTTATCTATCTGTCCAGTAAAGCGGGGGAGGTCCAAAGTATTTACCGAAGGATTGGGATAAGTACTTGACATTTACAATTCCACTATTTCAGATATTTCCCGTATTTTTGATATTGTAGTTCATATACACATATTTATCATACTCAGAATGCCAGACAGGCATATTTAAGTTAATACTGGTGTTGCTTGTTGTAGAATTATCTGTGATGTCTATCTCGCCCTCTGCTTGGGATTAACCCGAATTGAAGACGGGCACACATAAGAACAAAGATTACAATCGATGCATGAGTCAATATTAAGAATATCAAGAGTTTCGGTTTTACCTTTTTCCAGGGCTTCTAAAAGTAACGATGGGTAAATATCCACCGGACAGATTGCGTCACAGTAACCACAACGTATACAAGGGTAAGGGTTTTCATACGGGGTATGTTCATCGGAAGTCAGTGCTACCACGCCGGCAAAACATTTTACCAATGGTGTTCTTAAATCTGGTGCCCCCTTGCCCATCATTATCGAACCCAGGACAACCCTGTCAATGCTTTCAGAAGAAATACCCATGTAGTTCAAGATATGCTCAACCGGTGTACCCATTCTTACCCACAGGTTTTTTCCTCCGGTTTTCCTGGAATAGAAAGTTATACCTCGGGAAATAAGGGGTTTGCCTTCAACAACGGCTTCGGTAGTTGCAAGACAGGTAGCTACATTATGCACCACGACACCAACATCCGGGGGAAACTGATCAGCCGGCACTTCCCTGCCCAGCAATTCGCGGACCAGGAGGCGTTCACTGCCTACCGAATATGAAGGTCGGATATGGGCTATTTTTATTCCTCGCTCTTTTAAAAACTTTTCAAATTGATGGAGCTCCCCTTCTTCAGTCCTAGTGGCAAAAATAACCTGCTCGACCTCCAGGGCATGGGCCATAATCTCTATCCCATTAATCAATTCTTCCGGCCTTTCAAGCACCAACCGAACGTCACAGGCAAGATTGGGGTCACTTTCTTTAGCATTAATAATCAAGTGGTCTACATCAGCACCTCTGGACAACTTTATATGCGCTGGAAAAGCAGCTCCACCCAGGCCAACTATTCCTGCTTCGCGCACACGTCCGATTATCTCCTGGACGGTTAAAGATTTGAAATCTGGGTACTTTTCCATTAGCAACCACCCTTCTTCGCCTTCCGCCTCAATGATTACTGCTTGTTTCATACTCCCTGAAATAGGATGTCGCAGTTCAACAAACCCAGTCACCCGACCGGTAATAGGGCTGTGTACAGGCAACGTAAGCGCTTCCTCACCCTCAGTTATTTTTTGACCTGTTAAGACACGGTCTCCTTCTTTTACCAGCGGTTTTCCCGGGGAACCCACATGCTGGTCTAAGAATACCGTTGCCACCGGAGGCGGGGGAATTTCTTCGAAAGGATCTTTTTCCAGGTCTAGCTTCATCTCAGCATCTATCTTGAAACCTTGCTTTTCTTCATAATATCTACGCATATTAATTACCTCCTTTCATTCCTATAGCCCTCTTATGGCCTATTTTATCAAACCAGGGAGTGAATAAATTTAAAATTACCAGGGCAATAATAGATCCGCCCAGCACCCCTGCCAGTTGCAAAACAAAGGTAAGTGCGCCTAAAGCGATTCCAAAAAGGTACTGGCTTTTCTCCGGCATCGGTGTGGATTGTGGTTCACTAGCCATAAAAAACGCCAGAAAAATGGTGCTTCCAGTAAAGACATGCAAGGCAATACGTGATATAGGGTCTCCCCCGGTAAAAAAGCCCATCCCCGCAGAAAGTACGGCCATTGCTCCAAGAAAAGCTAAGGGGATGCGCCATTTAAGCCTGATCCAGAAGCAGGCTATGATTCCCGCAACTAAGGTTCCCAACCCTGAAGCTCCGCCAATCCAACCGTGAGTTTTCCAAAAAAACAGGCTCTGTACAGCGGTCAAGGTATTAGTTTCATAAAAGGCTATCGCTTCGGTAAAGCCAGTGGAAGACAATAAGTCAAGTCTCAAGTGGTGGGGATGATAGAGCATTCCCAACCGCAGGGGATCCTCAAGAAATATCATCAGTGTAAGTACCGTCAATAATACCGCTTTTGCCGCAGCAGCAGGGTTTACAAACTTGCGCGTAAAAAGCCTGCCCTGCAGGTATTTAAATACCACCATAGCCAGCCCGGCTACTCCAACAGTTACAGTGTATGGTGATGAGGCCGGCATGCTTAAACCTACTATCATGGCTAACACTAATGGTGACAAAGTCGTGGGGTATGAGACTCGACGTCCTGTTTGGCTTTCCCAAAATTGTATTATAGTATGCAGTATCAAAACCGTGCCTGCAGATATAAGGAACTGCCACAGTGCTTCCCAACCTATTGCTAATACCCCCAAGATCAGTGGAATGGACATAATAACACAGGTTTTCAGCATGACTTTGTCTTTACTTACACCCAGAGCCAGATGTGGGGGAAGCTCCGGTCTCAGGCTGTACCTGCCACCTTTAAGCATATCCATATTCAATCCTCCTTTAGCTTGTTGAGCAAAAATAGGTAACACTATTCACAAATTGTAAATGCATAACAATTTATCTAATGTGTATTCCGGTCATTCACCTTTTATTTTAAAGGTTTTTAAGCAGAGATATTAAAGATAATATTTTTTATCAGGTTTGCTAAAATTAAAGTCAGAAAACTATCCCTACTAAATATTAATTTTTTAATTTAAAATATATCCATAATTTTAGTATGGTTTAAATACAATGTCAAAGTATAGTTTCATATCTTAGATATGCATAAATACAATACATTTTCCTATTATAGCTTTAAGTTTTAAGGGTCAAGTCTTAACAGGCTGACCATCTAAAGTCTCAACGGTTGTCATTTTTCGAAAACTCCCCTCTCCCCACCGAGGAGAAGGGTTAGGTTTAGAAGGAAAATACATTATTCGAGAAATTGTGAATGAGATTACTTGTCATGGTATCCTGATTATCGGGGGGACCACAATGACAAGAACAGGTTGATTTTAGTTTTGGAATATTGAATCTTTGAAAGAATGCAATGTTAGAATATTTGAATAATAGAGTTATTCAATTCCGGAAATTCTAGATTTCTTTGTTACAATTTATCCCTGTGTCATTTTGGCATCTTTTCAGTATTCCAATATTGCACTGGAAAATTTTCTTTTAGGTATAAATGTATGAGTTGCTTTACTCCAATTCAAAGGCTTCTTTGAATCTCTCCTCGGGAGAATCAAATTGTACTTTATCGGGGTCAAAGTGTTCCGGGTCATAATCTTCTCCCAGCCATTGTATTGTTTCCTCATATTCTTCGTCATCAGGATTTTCTAATATTTCCAGAATATCCTCATATCCCGGTATCGAACCGCAATCTTCTGGGGGACAGGCTCTTTCGCCAGCAATACACCTGGGATAATCCTGTTTTTCTTCCCTGGGTACTATCTTTTCTAAGGTAATGACATGCTGCCAGTCATCTCCGAAATCATAGATATAAATGGCATTTTTATTTTTCATGGAAAAGTACATAGCAATTAATTCTTTCCAACCTGGTATTGTCTCATCATCCATAAATTCTTCGGAAGGAATTCCAATTCTCCTTTTTTCTCCTGATAATGGGTTGGTAAGAATAAATTCATGAAGATGACGGTCTTGCCAGCCCATAGCATCCTGAATTGCAACATGCAAATCCCAAAAGGAATAATTTTCCGGAACCTGAATAACTCTCCATATTTCGGGCTCGATATGTTCCAATTTAATTCTGAATTGGTACACTTTATTATATTTTTCAATCATTTTGCCTGGCCTCCATTTTTATAATAATGTCGTGGTAAATAAAATCAGAATTCTATGGTAAATTTACCATCTTGATATATAAGCTGATTATCAGCAAATATCTTCCCCCCGTTTTTCATATCGCAGAGCATATCCCAGTGGATGACAGAGATATTTTTCCCGCCTGCTTCCGGAAGAGACCTGCCCAGGGCAACGTGGGTAGTACCGCCTATTTTTTCATCAAAAAGGATATTTTTTGTGAATTGACTGATGTTGTAATTTGTCCCTATGGCTACTTCGCCCAGGAAACTGGCACCTTCGTCACTTTTTAGCATTTCTTTTAGAAAGATTTCCCCTTTTAGGGCTGAAGCTTTTACTACCTTGCCCTTTGACAGGATTAATCTGATATCTTCTACTTCTCTGCCATCATGAATTGCCGGGAAACTAAAACGGATATGGCCTTCTGCTGAATCTTCAACCGGGCTGGTAAATACTTCTCCGTCAGGAAAGTTTTCCTTCCCGGAGCAATTAATCCATTTTCTGCCTTTAACAGATACTGTCAAATCAGTATCCTGGGATATAATTCTTAGTCTTTCTTTCTTGTTAAGAAATTTGCATATTTTTTCCTGTTCCCGGTCAATTTTTTTCCAGGAGGAAATAGGATTCGTATCATTTAAATGACCAGCAGTGTAAGCAAATTTTTCGTATTCAGATAAAGACATACTGGCTTCCTGAGCTGTGGCCTGGGTAGGCGAAAGAGTACCACACCAGCGGGCTTCGCCTTTGGTTAATCGTGAAAAAAGTAGATCGACAATAGGTTTTCTCCCCTGGGAATAAATTTTCATTTTAACAGGTTCGATATTTGAAAAAATCCTGGTATTGGCGCTTCCCCAAATAGTTAACAAAACGTCTGCAATTTTATAGCTTTTTTGCAAGCTTTCAGGCAGATATTTAATCTGTTCTTCATTTCCTGCTCTTAGTACAATTTCCTGCAATTCCTCTTCTAAAAAATGACATTCAGGGAAAGCTCCCAAATCAATTGCCTGACGATATATTTCTTTTATTAAAGGATAGGTAGCTAACTGGCCAATAATTGCCAGTTTCTCGCCTTTTTTAAGTTCTACTGAGTAATTCAGTAATACATGGGCATGTTTTTCAAGGTATTTATTCATTTTTGGCTTACTCCTCGCAATAATAATTTGCTTGTTATTTTTTATAATTTTTTTAATATACCATAGATTTGTTCAGCCCTGGCAGGACAGCCTTTAATATTTTCTGCCGAATAACCCTGCACAACCTTGCAGCCGCATTTTCCTATGCCAACTATAGACAGTCCCTTATCTTTTGCCTGCTGAATTTTTTCTTTTTCATCAGTTAGCAATTGTCCCATGGCAACAACACATTCCGGTGAATATCCTTCCCGGGAAAGGCGGCGCATGGCAGCTACCAATGCCCCTTTACAGGAACTACAGGTACCCTTTTCCACTATATCCAAATAATGCAATCTGTATTCCGGGCTTTTCTTCTGGCTGGCATCCAGCACTATTTTTTTGGTCTGGGTATCCGGTGGATTAAAAACTTCAATTTCTGCGAGACTTCTCGGTCCTATTCCGGATTGGCTGGCAATTTTAAGGTGCTGGACATCTTCAACACCATAGCCCAATAGAGATGCCGCAACCATATCAACTGCCAGGACATTTTTACCCATCATAATGGTATCCAGTTTGACCGGATCCCCTCCTAATTCCCATTGCAGGGAACAGGTAGTTGCATCTACCACGGTTAAATCCGGTTTTATTACAGTATTCAAATCCACAATACACTGATGGAGATTTAACCTGTGAAAACGATGTTTTTCCTTATCATGAATGCAGCCTTTTAGATTTTTCATTCCAATGGTGACAGTGGTCTCACCATGAATCTTTAAAATAGGCACATTGATTAAATAATCATATTCAAAGATTGGCTGGAATATTTTGACATTTTTAATCTCTTTACCCAGGGGAATATCGGTATCAATGACAGGAGTTTTTTTAAAATCAATAACTTTGACTCCATATTTTTGGGCAATTTTATCCATTCCAGTAACCTGGAAGGCTTTCATAGTATTGTCGCCTGCTGTGGAGCTTTCGCCTAATACTATTTCAGCGGGATTGGTTTTCAGAACTTCCTGGATTAATGCTTCAATAACCTCCGGATTAGTAGTAGCACCGGTATTGTATGTTTTTGCAATAACCAGGTTTGGCTTTATCAAGATACGTTTTCCGGAGGGAATTATTTGCCGGAGTCCGCCAAGGTCTTCCAGGGCAGTATTAATCATATCTTTGACCGAGCGGTCATGTTGAGAGCTTACCTGAAACAATTTATTAGTCATTTTTTCTCCCCCTTTTTTTTATAGAACAAAGTTCTATAAAAAAGTTTCTGATTTTGTTAATTTAACCATAAAAATATCAAGATAAGTCATCTGATCATTTTTAACCTGAAATCCAAAGAGTTATCTTGCTTGTAAATATTCAGTTAAAGATAAGAAAAAAGCATAACCAAAAGCAACCAGGAAAAAGTTAAACCTCTTTTAGAAGTTTGTAAAGCCACCCGCTTTGCGGGTGCGATGTTTAATGAACTAAGAATTGGGCATGTACAGTTACTTTGATTTCTTTCTTGCGTGATGATGTATTATACATGCCATAGCTTTGCACCTCGGTGGAATATGGTTCAATTATCTGGAAAACACCAGCCTGGGACCATATCATTTTACCCGGTTGATGTCTGCTTTCCTGTAAAATTTTTTCCGCTCTTTCCCGGGCATTACGGGTAGCCAGGGCAAGTAAATCTTTTTTTAGGTTATCTATTTCAGAGTAAAAATATTCTAAAGATGAGACCTGGAAAAATATATTCTGGTCTAAAAGTTCATCAGGATTTAAAGCCAGTGTTTCTATCTGTTCAACTTCATTGGAGATAATAAATAGGGACTGATTTAAGGAATATCCTACCATTTCCCCATTCCTGTCCCATCTTTTCTGGGTGGTAATGGGATTGATATTAATATCTTCTTCTAAAATCCCTTTTTCATTTAAAATGCTGATTAAACGATCTCTCTTTTCCTGGATATTGCGGTATCCGTCCCGCATATTTACCAGGTCTGTATTCTCTTCGAAGGTTACATTCCACTTGACAATATCAGACTCAAAACCTTCAGTGGCTGCTCCAACGACCTGTACATAGTCCCTGGTGGAACGTGCCTGGTAAAAAAAGAATCCAAAGACCAGGGCAGCGATAATTATTGAAAGTGCAAGGAATAAAAAGGGTATCTTTAAATTATTATTAATCATTTCTTGCTTTGTATTCATGTATTATATCTCCTTTCGCTATTCATTCTTTTAGTTATCTTTTTTGAGATAATCCTGGAATGTCTTCATAAATTTTGCTAATTTCGGAATTACAACCATCTGACAATAATTGTTTTCCGGATTATTTTGTAAATAATCTCTGTGATATTCTTCAGCCGGGTAAAATTCTTTAAGGGGAATAATTTCTGTTACAATCGGGTCTGGCCAGATTCTGGCATCCTGTAAATCCTTTTTGATTTTTTTGGCAATTTTTTGCTGCTCTTCATTGTGGTAAAAGATTGCTGAACGGTACTGGGAGCCTATATCATAACCCTGGCGATTTAAAGTAGTGGGATTGTGAATCTGCCAGAATATATCTAATATCTCCCCATAGGAAATAATCTCAGGCTCGAATGTCACCTGAATTGCCTCGGCATGTCCGGTAGAATCAGTACAAACCTGCTCATAAGTAGGGTTTTTGGTTTGCCCACCGCTATACCCGGGAATTACTTCTTTAACGCCTTTCACCTTTTTATAAATGGCCTCCAGGCACCAGAAACAGCCCCCGGCCAGTGTGGCTTTTTCAATATTCTTCTTCATATTATATTATTCCTTTTAAAAATTCATATATTATTTTATATTGATAAAATATATATTATTTTTTTCTTTATCATATCACAAACATGCTTTCTCTAAAATGAAAAATTATTATGGGATAAATAAAATAAAACAGTGAAGATTGTTTGTTCGGCTAATCAGTCTTAATTACTCTGTCGGGCAAGGTATTTCGAAACAAAATAGGCAATACCATCATGCTCATTATCCTTAGTAACATAATCAGCAACATCTTTTACTTCTTGGGGTGCATTACCCATCGCAACCCCCAATCCGGCCATTTTTAGCATCTCGATATCATTATAGTTGTCCCCAATTGCAATAGTCTGTGAGAGGGGAATATTTTTCATGGCAGAAAGTTCTTTTAAGGCAGTGCCCTTTGACACGTTAGGGGCAATGATTTCCAGAAGATTAGGGTGCGCACAGGCAATTGTTATAGAGCCATTAAGCCTTTCTTCTATAATTCCCTTTAATTTTGCCATTTCTTGCGGGTTACCCAGGTAAATAAAACAAAAAGGATTTTTTTGATTTTCCAGATATTGGTTTATGTCCGGTATAATTACCGGCTTAACCTCAGAATAACTTAAATAAATATCGTTCCATTTAGTCTTTTCTTCCATTACCAGCCAGTCTTCATGAAATATTTGAAAAGGTACTTTTTCTTTTTTGGCTATATCAACCAAGATAGGTACAATTCGGGCAGGCAATTCATGTTTTCTAATTATTTTTCCATCCTGTGACTGGATAAGGGCACCATGCAGGAGAATCATGGGACAGGAAAAACCAATAGTTTTGGCAAAATAAAAGGCATCCGGATAAAACCTTCCTGTGGCAAAAGTAACAGTAATACCATACTCAATTATTTTCTGTAACGCATCATGAGTTGATTTTCTTATTCTACTATTATTATCCAGAAGAGTCCCGTCAATATCAATAGCCATGAGACGATAATTTTTATTAAACATTTCTGAAATTTCTTGTTCTTTTTTTTTGCTATACAGCATTCTGTCACCTTCTTGTAAAATAATTAACCACCACCCATGGGAGGGTATATTTTGATTATATCATTATCCTTGATATCTCTGTCCAGCTGGTCGAATGGAACCACTTTATCATTTACAATCACCATGCTTATAGCATCCATTGCCTGGGGATGGTTGATTGTTTCTTTTAGAAAAAACCTGATTGATTTGGGATGGGGCACTTCTTTTATAATACCCTCATTATCATCATAACCTTTTACATATTCTTTTAACTTTGAATAGATTATTAATTTTACTTTCATATCCCGTTAACCTGTAATTTTAAAAAACTTTATTAATTTACGGCAAAATCCAAAAGAATGTTACCATTGAAAGATAACGATGTCAATAGTGTTCTTTGCCAAAACGCTTCTAAAATAACCCGCCTACATATAATATGAGCGGTAATACAAGCAAAACCGCAAAGGTGGTAAAAATCCAGCAGGAATTCACTAAATCAATATTTAAATTATAAATATTGGCCGCTATTACAGAATTAAAGGCTACCGGCATAGAAGATAATATCAATGACACTTTGAGAGGTAAACCATCACTAATATGCTGATATCCAAGCAGTAAGGTAATAATCAACATAGTAGCCGGTACCATAAAAAATTTTACCAGGGATATTAGAAAACATTCTTTAATATATCTTGTAACACTACTAAATTTAAAGGTAAGACCCACAGAAAACAGCAAAATAAATGTAGTAAAAGGTATGATTATTTCGTTAATTGAAGCATATATTTTGGGACGCTGCAGGTTACTTATATTAAGAAAAAGTCCAACTAAGACCGAGCCAATGCCAACATAAAAAAATGGGTCTTTGATAACCTCTATTAACTTTTCGATGCTCTCATTTTTCACAATGGCACTATTTGCATACATATGAACAATGGGAAAGCCTATACCATAATAGATTAAGCGTATTAAAAATGTATAAATCGGAACCAGGGCGTATCCATCTTCACCGAGATAGAAGAAACAAATCATCCCTCCCAGGGTAACATTATTTGAAAAGAAACCACAGCTGAACATTGACCCGATATCTATACGCTTGTAATTATAATATTTAGCAATTGTTACTGCAAAATATCCTCCTGCAATAGTTGCAAATGCACCTAAAAATGGAAGGCTGATAATTCTTATAATACTTTCCAGTTTAAAAATCCATAAACTCCCAATATAGCTTATTGATACTAACCATAGCATTGCCAGTTTCTGTAAAAATATACTGGCATCTTTTTTTGAGTCGGGACTCATCCAATTTTTTTTATCAATTATTTTCTGGCATAAATAACCGCTAAATGTACCAACTATTATTACCAGAAAAGTTCTGATTAGTGGCAAAATCATAAAAGACTTCCTCTTAAAGATAAAGGCAAATAATAATGACAATAATTTAACACCAAATACAGGTAGAAAGCAAATAATTTTAAGCTTAATCATTTCCACAGATTTGCATAACCGTTTTATAATTGTTAATATAGTGTAAAATTATCGGAGGGGTAATAATTGTGAGTCAATTAATTATAAAACATCGACCTAAAATAAAAAATGCCAGGATGGTTATCAGTTTTACCGGATGGATGGACGGTGGAGATGTTTCTACCGGAACTGTTGATTATATAAAAAATAAATTAAAGGCAGTGAAATTTGCAGAAATCAAACCAGAACATTTTTATATTTTCAATTTTCCAGGTACCATGGAAATAGCAGACGAATTTCGCCCTGATGTGAGAGTTGAAAAAGGAATATTAAAAGATTTTTCTTTTCCTAAAAATGAATTTTACTATCATGAAGATAGCAATTTAATACTTTTTAAAGGGAAAGAGCCTAATATGCACTGGGATGATTACGCAAAATATATTCTGGAATTGGGTGAAAACTATGGTTTAAAAAGAATTTATTTTATCGGAAGCGTGGCATCAGCTACACCCCATACCAGGGGTATTAGAGCTTCCTGTTATTGCTCGAAGGAAGAGCTTAAAAAAGATGTAAAAAATCATGGTATTAAGTTCACAGTATATGAAGGCCCAGGCAGTATAACTACCTATTTGACACACCTGGCAAAACTAAAAGGTATTGAGATGATTAATTTCGTTGCCGAAATACCCATTTATATTCAGTCAGAAAATCCCAAGGCAATCAAGACTATGACCGAAAAACTGGCAAAATTATTAGAACTGGACATTGATACATCTGATTTAACCAAAAAAAATCTTTCCTTTGAGAAGAAAATTAACCAATTACTGGAACATCAACCACAACTTGCAGAAGAAATCAAAAAACTGGAAGAAAATTATGATAAAGAGTTTTTTGATGATAAAGGCGGTTTTGAAGAATGGCTAAAGAGAAAGGGAATTGATAAACTGTAAGTCTATCAATTCCCTTCTGCCCAATCATAACTTTAGTGGTTATAAAAATTCTATCAAGAGTACTCTTTTAATATCCCCTTACATATTTCAACAGCCTTTTCCATATCTCTGATTGCTATATTCTCATCTTTGCTATGGGGTAGTTTGCCCCCAGTCCCCAGGACTGCTGTTTTTATTCCTTTTGCATTTAGGTTAGTGGCATCTGTCCCGCCACAGATTATTTTGGTTTGCGGTTTCAAGCCGGCTGACTGAATGGCTTTTTCCGCTACTTTGACAACATCTGAATTCTCAGAAATGCTGTATGCCTTTATCCCCATACTTACTTCTACTTCAACCCTTGCCCCTTTTGCCTTGGCCACCGTCTGAAAAGTTTTCTTAATTAAATTGCTCTGTTGCAGGCATTTCTGATGCTTCTGGCTACGACATTCAATCTGGATAGTAGCTTTTTCAGGAATAGCATTAAGTACGTGCCCACCTTCAATTAACCCAACATTAACAGTAGTTTCAGGATCTATCCAACCTGTTTTCAATAAAGCTATGCCATGAGCTGCAACTTCTATTGCTGATATACCATTCTGCGGTGCCACCGCATGAGCAGCCTTCCCAATTATTTTGATGAGCATTTCTATCCTGGTAGGACCCCCAATAATTATCTCATCTAATGCCTCTGTATCGATAACATAACCACTTTTTGCAATGATTAATCTTTCATCCAGGCAAGAAGAACCGGATAATCCGATTTCTTCTTGCCTTGTAATCAAGATTTCAACTGGTGGGTACTGGGATGCTTCCTTTAAGGCTACTAATATTTCTGTTATTCCTGCTTTGTCGTCTGCCCCTAAAATCGTATCACTTTTAGAGTATATAACCCCATCTTTTAGTATGGGCTCAATTCCTTTCCCCGGTTTGACCGTATCTCCGTGACAACAAAATAAAATGGATTCTTTTTTATTGCTATTCTTTGCCTTTATTTTAATAATCAAATTACCATAATTATCAAATTCCGTTTTAGCATTAAGCTCTTTCTTAAATAGCTCACTTAGAAACTGCAAAAAATGCTGTTCTTCTCCTGATTCACTATTTATTTTGACCATTTGAAAAAAATACTTAGAAATATCGGACTTCATACTATTCTCCTTACCTGTTGCTTATTAGTGATTTTATTTTAATTATACAACTAACCTTATTTTAATACTAATTTTTGTATTTATGTTAAATTATTGAATTTTCTCAATAGTGTTAATTATCTTTTTATTCTCTATATTACCCTGAATCAAGCTAAGTATAGTATAAAAAATCACCCCTGGTATCATCATGGGGTGATTTTTTATTTAAATGAATATAAGATAATTTTTCTTATATCAGCTTTCTTACACCAACGTCTCCTCATTCTCTCCATCAAAGATATGGGTTTCTTTCATCTCTATAGCAATCTCCAGCTCGTCTCCTACTTTTGCCTTAGTACGGCTGTCT
>CAZWUL010000009.1:0-31822 GCA_964636625.1 uncultured Atribacterota bacterium
CTGCTTTTACCTTGGCCTTGTACTTACCATAAAGAACAAGCTCATCATCGGTGATACCTACAGAGCTGGCGATTTCGGTGATGGGGAGCATTCTGGTCTGCTGGGCAATTTGTAGATCTGATAACATGTTTCCTCCTTTGGTTACTGTAATTATTATTTTTATAAAATTTTTGTAATATCAAAAATTTGAGAAAAACAAATAATTAGCATAAAAAAAGACAGAGTCTTATAAATCAAATAAGACTCTGTCTATAAACCTGAGAGATTCTTCCTGAAAGCTTCTTCGTTTATTTTCTGCGAGAATTTATTGAAAATTATTAGTATTAGGAAGTTGCCCCTTCGGTGATATAATAATCTTTCCAGAGTGCTGTCCAATTTCGGTCCTTTTACCTGAGAGTTTGGATGAACCATCATCTTGCCCCTTCGGTGTTTTTTCATTAAAAATATTTTATTAATAAAAAAACTCTCCCGAA
The DNA here is from genome assembly GCA_964636625.1 of uncultured Atribacterota bacterium. GTDB lineage: Bacteria > Atribacterota > Phoenicimicrobiia > Phoenicimicrobiales > Stramentimicrobiaceae > CAZWUL01. Next base: position 474 of record CAZWUL010000009.1, read on the forward strand.
ATCTTCATACAGTTTCTTAATTATTCTATATCATTTTTTAAAAAGGGTGTGATGAATACTAACATCTATGATATAATTTAAAATGTTTTTTTATTTTATAAATTATTATATACTATAAATTATATGATTACAAGAAATTAATTCAGGAGAACGTGAGGAGAGTGATGGAATAGTGGTAAAAGATGACATAAAAAAAGAATGGATAGCAATTTTGGATTTTGGGTCACAGTATACACAGTTAATCGCGAGAAGAATCAGGGAATTTAATGTTTATTCGGAAATATTCCCATATTACACTGATATTGAACAATTGAAAAAGAAAACACCAAATGGTATTATCCTTTCAGGTGGTCCTGATAGCGTTTTAAATAGTAATTCCCCTACAGTAAATAAGAGTATATTTGATATGGATATACCAATTCTTGGAATATGTTATGGTTCTCAATTGATTACAAAATTAATGGATGGTTTAGTATGTAAATCAAGGAATGCTGAGTTCGGTAATGCCAAAGTGAAAATAATTAATAATAAAAATAATTTATTCTATAGTTTTCCCGATGAAATTGAAGTTTGGATGAGCCATAATGATATAATAAAAAAAATACCAGCTGGATTTCAATTAGCAGCAGTGAGTTCAGAGGATGCAGTTGCCGCCATCTTTGATGATAAAAGAGATATATATGGCTTGCAATTTCACCCAGAGGTGACCCATACAAAAATGGGTAAAGACATATTATATAATTTTACCCACCGCATCTGCAAATGTTCTGGCAGCTGGAAGCCAAATATTTTTATAGATAAAACTATTGACTATATAAAAAAAGAAATTGGTGACGGGAAAGTAGTAGCTGGAGTAAGCGGGGGTGTTGACTCTATGGTTGCTGCTGTGTTAACTCATAAAGCTATTCAGGACAGTCTTCATTGTATTTTTATTGATACCGGTCTAATGAGGAAGAATGAAGCTGAGGAAGTTAAACGTACATTTCAGGATTATTTTGAAATAAAACTACATGCTTATGATTATTCTAAGGAGTTCTTGACTGTTTTGAGAGGGGTAACTGACCCGGAAAAGAAACGAAAAGTAATTGGTAATTTATTTATCAAAATATTTGAAGATAAAGCTAAAAGAATTGGGAATGTGACTCATCTCTTGCAAGGTACTCTTTATCCCGATGTTATTGAGAGTATTTCAGTTAAGGGCCCTTCTTCTAAAATAAAATCTCATCATAATGTTGGTGGATTGCCAGAAAAAATGGAATTAAAATTATTAGAGCCTTTAAAAAACCTGTTTAAAGATGAGGTAAGAAAAATTGGAAATAGTCTTAACATTCCAGACACTATTTTATGGAGACAGCCTTTTCCAGGTCCAGGACTTGCAATTCGGGTAATTGGAGAGATTGATTTTGAAAAATTACAAATTTTAAGAGAAGCTGACGAGATTATTAAGGAAGAAATACTAGAAGAAGGAATGAACAAAGAATTATGGCAATATTTTGGTATTCTTCTTCCAGTAAAGTCAGTAGGAGTAATGGGTGACTTAAGAACATATGATTACAGCCTGGTGTTAAGAATTGTTACAAGTTATGATGGAATGACCGCTGATTGGGCAAGATTGCCCCATATTCTTCTAGCTAAAATATCAAATTCTATTATAAACAATGTTAAAGGTATTAACCGAATATTGTATGATATAAGCTCTAAACCGCCATCTACTATTGAGTGGGAATGATCAGTATCAAGTATTGAGTATATAGTATTGAGCGGAAATATTTTAGGTATACCTGTATAGATGAAGAGTTTGAGTTTGAAATAGAAGTATGTCAGAAAGGATAATATAATAGGCGAATATTTAGGTTCTAAACTTAATGTTAACCATAATTATCAAGCTTGTTCTTTAGTTTAAATAAAAATTACAAACAAAAAACTAATAACTTTAGAGAAAGGTAATGAAAATGTCAATAACAATAATAGTAGGAACCCAATGGGGAGATGAAGGAAAAGGGAAAATTACTGATCTATTGACAAAAGAATATGATATTATCGTTCGCTACCAGGGTGGTTGCAATGCAGGCCATACAGTAGTGGTTGGAGACAAGCAATACATTTTTCATCTCTTACCTTCTGGTGTCTTACACAATGGCAAAATTTGTTTAATCGGAAACGGGGTTGTATTGGATCCGGAGGTTTTTTTCGAAGAGATTATGTCTTTAGAAAAAGAAGGAATCTCTATTGAGGACCGATTGTATGTTGATTATAAAACCCATATAATATTACCTTATCATAAAATAATTGATGAAATTAGTGAAAAAGAAAAAAGGGAATTAAAAATCGGCACTACAAAAAAAGGTATAGGTCCAGCCTATGTTGATAAATATTCTCGTAATGGCATCAGGGCATGCGATTTAATTCATGAAGACTCCCTTGAAAGAAAATTGACTTTTCAGTTAAACCAGAAAAGAGATTTTTTATATAAAAATTATAATATTGATCTATCCAAAGAAAGTATTAATGAAATAAAAGAAAAGTATTATAATTATGGAAAGAGAATAGAAAAACATCTAATTGACGGATCTCTTTTTTTAGATGAGAATATCAAAAATAATAAGAATATAATCTTTGAAGGCGCTCAGGGAATAATGTTAGATGTAGACCATGGAACTTACCCATATGTTACATCATCAAACCCTATGGCAGGCTGCGCATGTACAGGATGTGGAATAAGTCCCATTTATATAGACAATGTTATTGGAATTTGCAAGGCATACACTACAAGAGTTGGTGAGGGTCCATTTCCTACAGAGTTAGATGACTCAGTAGGAGAGAAAATAAGAAAATATGGTCATGAGTATGGCGCTACAACCGGAAGACCAAGAAGATGCGGATGGTTTGATGCACCGGTAGTTAAATATGCTAACAGAATAAATGGTATTAAAGAAATTGTCTTAACCAAATTAGATGTATTAAGTAAATTTAAAAAAATAAAAATATGCAAAGAATATACAATAAATAAACAATTGTATTCTTATTATCCTGCTGATAGTGAGCTCGTTAACTTTATAAAACCCGTATATGAAGAAATTGAAGGCTGGCAAACAGATATAAGCCATATTGTTAAATTTATTGATTTGCCAAACAAGGCCAAAGAGTATATTAAGCGAATTGAAGATTTGACAGATTGCAAGGCCTCTATTATTTCAGTAGGTCCCAAAAGATCGCAAACTATTATAAGATAAAAGTATTCAAAAAAATAATTTTAGGAGAACAGTTAAATTGATTGAAAGATATACTTTGGAACCCATGAATTCTATCTGGAAAGAGAAGGAAAAATATGATACATGGCTAAAAGTAGAGATAGCAGTGTGCGAGGCGCGCTATGAATTAGGCTTATTAGACAAAAAAGATTTAAAATATATCAAAAAAAATGCAAAATATTCTATTGACAGAATAAATGAAATTGAAAAAATAACCAGGCATGATGTTTTGGCTTTTACTACAAATGTAGGGGAATATCTTGGAGATTATTCACGTCATTTTCATCAAGGATTAACCTCTTCTGATATTTTGGATACTTCTTTAAGCCTGCTATTAAAAAAGGCATCTAAGATAATTTACTCTGATATAAAAAAAGTTAATGACAAATTAGCCAGTTTATCACATAAATATAAAAATACTATCATGATGGGACGTACGCATGGTGTTCACGCAGAGCCAATAACCTTTGGATTTAAACTTGCTTTATGGTATTCAGAGATGAAGAGAAACCTGGATAGATTAAAGCTCGCTGAAAAAGAAATTAGTTATGGAAAAATATCTGGAGCAGTGGGAAACTATGCCCATATTGAGCCACAAATAGAAGAAATTGTTTGCAAAAAACTGGGATTAAAGCCTGCCGATATATCAAGTCAAATTATACAACGTGATAACCATGCCTATTTTATAAGTGTCCTGGCAATAATAGCATCTTCATTAGAAAAATTTGCTACTGAAATTAGGAATTTGCAAAGAACTGAAATACTTGAATTGGAAGAAAGCTTTGCTTGTGGGCAAAAAGGTTCATCGGCAATGCCACATAAAAAAAACCCTGTAATATGCGAGCAGATCTGCGGGCTTTCGAGGGTAATACGAGGACATACAATTTCTGCCTTAGAAAATAACAACCTTTGGCATGAGCGCGATATCTCTAATTCTTCCGTGGAAAGAATTATTCTACCTGATAGCACCATATTAATAGATTACATGTTAAACCAATTCTATTTTGTTTTAGATACTTTAAAAGTAAATCAAAAAAATATGAAAAAAAATTTAAATTTAACCAAAGGCCTTGTTTTTTCGCAGAGGATTATGCTTTTGTTAACAAAAAATGGTTTATCACGCGAAGAGGCATACAAAATTGTTCAGGATAATGCCCTAGAATCCTGGAATAATAATATGAATTTTAAAGAATTAATGCTAAATAATGAAATAGTAAAAAAGTATATGTCAAGAGATGAAATAAAAGCCTGTTTTGATTATAATTGTTTTTTAAGGCATATTGATTTTATTTATAAAAGGGTTTACAAGAATTAAATGTTTCAATAAAGCTTTATTTTTAATGAATAGAATTATATAATTTATATAGGAAAATTGTTATAAAAATAAATATTTAAGGAGGGGAAAATGGAAGCTGAAAAAATATGGATGGATGGTAATATGGTTGACTGGAATGACGCAAAGATTCATGTTTTAACTCATGCTTTACACTATGGTAGCGGTGTATTCGAAGGTATTCGTGCTTATAAAACAGAAGATGGAGCAGCTGTTTTTAGATTAAAAGAACATGTTGACAGACTTTTTAATTCAGCAAAAATACTAAGAATGGAAATTCCTTATTCAAAAGATGATATAACAAGCGCTATAAAAGATACTGTAAAAACAAATAAATTGGATAGTTGTTATATTCGGCCTTTGGCATATCGAGGATTTAAAAAATTAGGTTTAAACCCATTTAGCTGCCCTGTACAGGTAATGATTGCTGCCTGGGAATGGGGAGCTTATCTTGGTGAAGAAGCATTAGCTAAAGGGATAAGAGCCATTATTTCTTCGTGGCAGCGCAGTCACATCAACTCTACTTCTGCAAAAGCCAAAATATGTGGTAATTACATAAACTCAATATTTGCTAATATGGAAGCCAGCGAGGCTGGTGTAGAGGAAGCAATATTATTGGATAGCGAAGGTTACGTAGCAGAAGGTCCTGGTGAAAATATTTTTTGGATTAAGGATGGTATTATATTTACTCCTCCTTTAACCTCAGTATTGGAGGGAATTACTCGAAAAACAATAATTGAAATAGCCAAAGATATGAATTTTGAAGTCAAAGAAGAATTCATAGCCAGGGATGTTTTGTATTTAGCAGATGAAGCTTTCTTTGCAGGTTCAGCTGCAGAATTAACTCCAATAAGGGAAATTGATAATTATACAATTGGTTCAGGTGAAAGAGGTCCAGTAAGTAAACAACTTCAGGAAAAACTATTTAATATTTTTAAGGGGAAAGAACAAAATTACATTGAATGGCTAGATTTCGTAAAGTAAAACTATATAAAAAAATGAAAAAATTAGGAGAATGATGATAAATGAATTTGTCAGAAAGAATACAAAATATCCATGCATCTCAAACCCTGGCGATTACTGCACAGGTTTTGAAGATGAAAGCAGAAGGCAAGAAAGTTATAAGTTTTGGTGCTGGAGAGCCGGATTTTGATACCCCAGGCAATATTCAAGAACAAGCAATAATGGCAATAAAAAGCGGATTTACTCATTATACTACATCTTCAGGAATAACCGAATTAAGAAAAGCAATAATAGAGAAAATCAATAGAGACCAAAATATTTCCTACGATGTCAATGAAATCATTGTATCTAATGGAGCTAAGCACTGCCTTTACAATGCTTTGATGGCTTTGTGTAATCCAGGTGATGAAGTTATTTTACCAACTCCTTGCTGGGTAAGCTATACCGAACAAATTAAACTGTGTCAGGCTAAACCAGTTTTTGTAAAAACAAACCCTGATAATCAATTTAAGATATCTGCTAAAGAAATAGAAAAATGCATAACTGATAGGACCAAAGTCGTGTTGTTGAATACTCCAAACAATCCTACAGGTTCTGTTTATAGTAAAAAAGAACTGCAAAAAATTGCTCAACTTTTAGTTAAAAATGATATCTATTGTATAAGTGATGAGATTTATGAAAAACTAATTTATGATAATGCCCAGCATTTTTCTATTGCTTCGTTTGGGGAGCAAATAAAAAATAAGGTGATACTTATTAATGGTGTATCAAAGTCATACGCAATGACAGGATGGAGAATAGGTTATGCTGCCGGCCCAGGTGAAGTTATTTCCGGAATGGCAAAATTTCAGGGTCATTGCACCTCAAATGCAAATTCAATCGCCCAAAAAGCGAGTATTGAAGCTCTTACAGGGAATCAAGATTCAATTAAGCATATGAGTAATGAATTCGACAAGAGAAGAAGATATATTGTTAAAGAACTTAATAAAATAAAAGGTTTTAGCTGTAACTTGCCAGAAGGTGCTTTTTATGCTTTTCCTGATATCAGTGAATTATTGAGTGCGGGTATTAATTATAGTGGTAAAAAAATCACCACCTCCTTAGAGCTGGCAAATTTTATTCTAAATGAATCAGAAGTTGCAGTAGTGCCAGGAAGTGCATTTGAAGCGGAAGGGTATCTGAGGATGTCTTATGCTACCTCTATGCAGGATATTGAAAAAGGCGTGGGCAGGTTACAAAGATTATTTAATTAGAGAATATTTTCAATAAAAGATTCTATTTTTAGTTTATAAGAATCTATAAATAAAGAAATCCAGGGAAAAATGCCCTGGATTTCTTTATGGTAAGTTAATTTTTTATTTTAATTGGTGAATTATTTTCGAGAGGGTATAAAATTATGGTTGTTAAATATAACCAGGCACAGAAAAAAGCTATTGAATCAAGCAAGGGACCCGTTCTGGTTATTGCGGGAGCCGGGAGTGGGAAAACAAGTGTCTTAATAGAACGTATTATACATTTGTTTAAAAGAAAGAACATAAATTTAGAAAATATTTTAGCTGTCACTTTTACAAATAAAGCAGCTAATGAAATGAAGGAAAGGATTGCCAGGACAATTGATTTAAATAATGTAGACAATTATTTTCAAAATAATGTTTGGATTGGTACATATCATTCAATTTGTGTCAGAGTGCTTCATCAGCATATTAAATTTTTGCATTTCAATAATAACTTCAATATTTATGATACTAATGATTCTAAAAGGCTTATGAAAAAATGTATAAAAGACCTTGATCTTGATCCTAAGCAATATCCCATAAATAAGATATATTACATTATAGAAAAAGCAAAAAATGAATTGATAAATGAAGATGATTTTGATGATAGGGTAATTGGTTTTTACAATAGGGCAATTTCAAAAATCTATAAAAAATATCAGGAAGAAATGTTTAAAAATCAATCATTGGATTTTGGTGATTTAATTTTAAAAACAGTTGAAATATTTAATAAATATCCCGAAGTTCTGAGATATTATCAAAAGAAATTTAAACATATTTTAATTGATGAATATCAGGACATTAACCATGCTCAGTATATTTTGATAAAATTACTATCACAAAAAAATAATAATGTATTTGCTGTTGGAGACCCGGATCAAAGCATTTATAAATTTAGAGGCGCAGAATTAAGTAATATAATTAATTTTGAAGTGGATTATCCTGAATGTAAGGTTATTAAATTGGAAGAAAATTATCGTTCATCAGATATTATTCTCAAAGGCGCAGATTTTATTATAAAAAATAATATTTATAGAAAAGAGAAAGGCTTGTGGACTAAGAAAAAGGGCGGTGAAAAAATTAAATATTATGAAGCAAATAGTGCTATCGATGAAGCAGAATTTGTCGCACGAGAAATAAAAAATTTAAAAGACAGCCATAAAATGAAATGGCAGGATTTTGTAATCCTGTATCGTACAAATGCACAATCAAGATATTTTGAAGAAATTTTTGCCAGGCAAAACATTCCTTTTAAGATAATTGGTAACATTAGATTTTATGAAAGAAAGGAAATTAAAAATTTAATTTACTTAATGAAATTAATTGATAATTCAAATGATAAAGAATCTTTTAGAAGATGGCTTGAAATGGATAGAATGGGAATAGGTCCCAGGGGGATAGAGAAATTAAATAAAATTGCAGAGGAAAAGAATAAAAATATCTTAGATGTTCTTCCGACTTATATGGAATCCTCAGGGAACAGGATAAAAAATGAAGACAAAGAAAAAATAAAAAAATATATTAAAATATTTAAAGAATTAAAAGAAAAAACAACGAGTATTTCTTCAATATTTGAAAGTTTAGTTAAAGGAATAAAATATTATAATTTATTAATAGAGGAGAATGATAAAATTAAAACTGATAATAAAATTGAAAACGTGAAAGCATTCTTGCAGTCTATCAAAGATTATGAAAAAAAATATCCAGAAAGCACATTAAATAATTTTCTTGCCTATATTTCACTAGTTTCCGATGTTGATGGTAGTATGTCTAATTCTCACAATGAAGAGATGGTTAATTTAATGACCTTACACTGTGCCAAAGGTCTCGAGTTCCCTGTGGTATTTCTAACAGGCCTAGAAGAAGGTATTTTCCCCCATAGCAAAAGCTTGACAAATCACATAGATTTAGAAGAGGAAAGAAGATTGTGCTATGTTGGTATGACCAGGGCAATGAATAGATTGTATCTGACCTTTAGCTGGAGACGGAATTTAGATGGGAAAACGAGATTTAATAGAGTTTCAAGATTTTTTAAAGAAATACCAGTAAAATACTTAGAAAAATCAGAAATCCTACCCAATAATATTGTACATAATCCCGGTGAAAATAGAATATCTAAAGAAGAAAAAATAAAATTGACAATTGATGATTGTATTTTTCACGCTGACTGGGGAGAAGGAACAATACTTAATAAGAAAAAAGTTGGTGATGATTATTATATTACGGTTAATTTTAAAAATAAAGGAATTAAAAGTTTGTCATTAAAATATGCACCAATAAAAAAGGCAAAACACAAGTAGTTAATTTTTATGTTTTAACTGCCTATATTTTGCCTTAACACTATTAAATATGTAAAAAGCTATTTTTTATTTTAGTTAATCTACCTCTTTAAGTAAATCAGTATTCTTTTCAATTATTGCTTTTTCTTCAACTTCTTCTAAATATTTATCAAAAGCTTCTTGTTGCTTAATAGGAAGCAATTGGTATTTAATTTCTTCTTTGACTTCATCTAATTCTATATAACCAGATGGGTTTTTTTCTAAGACTTTAAATATATGGAAGCCATTCTCTATTGGGATAATATCGCTGACTTCTCCCGGGTCAAGAATAAATAGTTTTTCTTCTATTTCCGTTTTTAAAGTTCCCTTAGTGATAAAACCAATGTCTCCGCCTTCTGCTGCACTGGAAGAAGTAGAATGATCTTTAGCTAAATCAGAAAAAATTTTACCTTCATTTAATTCATTTATTATTTCTTCTGCCTTTTCTTGTGTTTCAACTAAAATATTAAGAGCATGTATTTCCTCTTCTTGCCAATAATTTTCTTTATTTTCTTCATAGTACATTTCAATATCATCATCGCTTAAAACTGTTTTATCGATAATTTCTTTCTCCAGTAAAGCTTGGATTAATATTTGGTCAATAGCGTTCTTTATCTGGAAGGCAATTTCAGGCTCTTCACGTAAATTTAATTCATCTGCTTTCTGGATTAATAGTGTTTGAGTAATTAATTGTTCTAACACGTCTTCTTTGTTTAATTGAACTTTATAACTATCTGGAATTAATTCCCAGAATTGTTCAAAAATATCCAGAGTGATTACTTCACCATTAATAACAGCTAATTTCTGAACATTATTTTCATTTTCATTCTGGGCAATTCCCTGCAACGAAAATGATGTTAACAACATTATTACGAAAAACAAGACAGTAAAAGTAGTTAAAAAAACATTGTTTCTATTTTTTATCAATTAGTTAAATCCCCTTTCATTTTTTTTTAGTCTATCATAACAACCATGTTTAGTAAAGATATAACTGTCATTACTTAGGGTGTTATAATCAATATCATTGTTTCAATTTTAAACAATTATTTAAATTTTATGGATAGTAAAAACAAAATAATTATACCTTGCAAGCATTGTTCCTTGAACATTTTTTTATGATAATATATAATGTTAAATAACTTGGTTACTCGCTAGTCATCATTGATGGCTTATTATGGCAGAAAAGGGGGTGAGTGTATGGCAACCATTAGAGTAAGAGAAGATGAAGAATTTGATCATGCGTTAAAACGCTTTAAAAAAGAATGTCAAAAAAGTGGGATTATATCTGATATTAAACGTCATGAATATTATGAAAAACCAAGCGAAAGAAGAAAAAGAAAATTAATAGCAGCGCAGAGAAAAAAGAAAAGGAGAGGAAGAAATTAACCTCCTTCAAAAAATATAAATTATATTTAACTAAATAAATTTTATATTATAATAGTAAAGAAAAATAAAGAAAACCCAACCATTTTAAAAAGTTGGGTTTTCTTTATTTCTAATAAATATTTTGTAGCTTTTATCTTGTATTCATAAGATACATAAGAAAACCATAACAAACCCCTAAATATTAATGTAATATCATGTTAAAATTTATGTAATGAAAAATATAATTTATTTATATATTTAAATTCTGGTAATGTACTGGTAATGATAAAACAAAGTTGCTGAGCTTAAATACTAGCTGAATATATATATTTTTGCAAAATATAATAAAATTAGTTATAATAACTTTCTCAAAATTATTATTTTGTAACATGGTTTCTAGTCCATTTCTTGCTGCATAGTACATAGCAAAATTTATAGTTATATGTACTAAATAAGTATAATATAAAAGTAAGAACTAATATGGTAAAATGGAGAAATGAATATGAACGAAGAATTGATTCTTATTAAAAACAAAGAGGAAATAAGAGAACTTTTTGGTAATTTGGACAAAAAAATAAAACTAATTAGTCAATCGCTGTCAGTAAAGATATCAACAAGAAATAGCAATGCTTTAACTATAACAGGAGAAAAAATAAATGTTGCTAAAGCAGTTAGAATTATTGAAGATTTGTTAATAATAATTAGAGGAGGGAACTCTGTCAGCTTGTCAGAAATAAGATATCAGATTGATATGTTAAAAGATGATGACGCTTTTCATTTAGATGAATTATATAAAGACGAAATATATGTTTTTAAAAAAGATAAAATAATCAGACCAAAAACATCTGGGCAAAAAAGCGTGTTAGAGAAAATAAGACAAAACGATATACTTTTTGTAATTGGGCCGGCAGGTAGCGGAAAAACATACCTGGCAGTTGCCATCGCGATATCTGCATTGAAGAAAAAAGAAGTTGAAAGAATTATACTAATCAGGCCTGCTGTTGAGGCAGGCGAGAGCCTCGGTTTTTTACCTGGCGACTTTATGGAAAAAATTGACCCTTATTTCAGACCTTTATATGATGCTATCTATGAAATGATGCCTTCTGATAAATTTCAGAATCATCTTGAACGTGGAATTATAGAAATTGCTCCCCTTGCTTATATGAGAGGAAGAACATTGAATAATTCTTTTATTATTCTTGATGATGCCCAGAACACTACTTTAGGACAAATGAAAATGTTTTTAACAAGATTCGGTTTTGGTTCAAAAATCATAGTTACCGGAGATATCACGCAAATCGATTTACCGCAGACTAAAAATTCCGGGCTGGTAAAGATTTCAAATATATTAAATAATATTAATGGAATTGAATTTGTTTATTTAGAAAAAAAAGATGTTGTAAGGCATAGATTAGTACAAGAAATAATCCGTGCATACGAAAAAAATGATAATAGTGAAAACAAAAGAATAAATGATATATCTAAGAATAATCATAATAACAAGAAAGATGAAAATGTTTAAAAATATTTTTACTAAAAATAATATCCAAATATTTAAGAAAAATTACTTAAAAAAACTAATACTATTTGTAATTGTAGTAATTTTAGTTACCTTTATATTATCAATAAATTTTATACCTGGAAAAATTATTTTAAGGGAAGGAGAGGTAGCAACCAGAGACATTGTTGCCCCCGAAACAATAGAATTTATTGATGAAAGAGCAACTCAGGAATTAAGGGAGGATGCAGCGAAATCTATACGTGAAGTATATAATTTAAACCTGGCCAGTATAGAAAGTGTAGAAAATGATTTACAAAATTTTTTTTATGATATAAGGGAATTAAGAGAAAGTTATAATAAGACTAATGATATTAGTATAAACGAGAATATTCCGGATAATAATCTTAATCAAGATAATGATGAAAGCATATTAAACACTTCTGTAAATGATATCAATTTACTTGTATTAAATGATAAGTATTCCATGGAAATAGATGAAAATACCATTCTTAACTTAATTGAAATGAACATAGCTTCTATAGAAGAAATAGAGCAAAATGTATATTCATCTGTAAGAAAACTAATGGAGCAGGGTATCAGAGAAGATGATATTGAAGAGGCAAAGAAACAATTAATCAGAGAGATTAGTGATAACTCTTCAAATTCATATTATGCAGTTGTTGCAAGCGATTTAGGAGAAAATTTTATTAAACCAAGTCTTTTTTTAGATGCAGAAGCAACAGAAAAGAAAAGGAATGATTCCATCGAGGCAGTTAGAGATGTAAAAAATATAATTAGAAAAGATCAGATAATCATCAGGAAAGGCGAAATTGTTAATTCTGAACATATTGCAAAAATGAAAGCCCTGGGATTGCAAAATCCAATATTACATTTTCGGAATATTATAGGTTTATTTTTAATTAACTCATTATTTATTGCATTAATAGGCTTATATATATATACTTTCCATAAAAATGTTTTTAATGATGATAACAAGCTAATATTGTTAAGCATAATTTATACTTCAATGGTATTTATTGCTAAAATTGCTGGTGAAATATCCGGTTATCTGATTCCGATGGCTTTCGCATCAATGTTGATAGCTATAACAATTGATTCAAAATTAGCATTATGGATGTCTTTTATAATTAGCTATAATATTGGTTTTATATTTCTTGGAGAAATTAATTACATGATCGTTGCTCTGGCAGGTGGGCTTATTTCTGTTTTTAGCATAAGAAAAGCTACCCAACGTTCAAGTTTAACAAGGGCCGGATTACTCATTGCAATGACTAATACATTTTCGATATTAGCACTGGGGCTTATACATGGAAATCCTTCACAGGTTATATTAAATAACTGCATGTGGGGGATTTTGAGTGGTTTTACTTCTGTAATATTAACTATTGGTATACTTCCTTTTTTGGAAAGTCTCTTTGATATCACCTCTTCATTTAAATTAATGGAACTTTCCAACCCTAACCAGCCCATTTTAAAACAATTATTAGTTGAAGCTCCGGGTACCTATCATCATAGTGTTGTAGTTGGGAATCTTGCGGAGGCTGCTGCGGATGAAATAGGCGCCAATGCTCTGTTAACACGTGTTGGTGCATACTATCATGATATTGGTAAATTAAAAAGACCATATTTTTTTTCTGAGAATCAAGAAGCATATAAAAATACCCACGATGATATGGAACCCAGCTTAAGTGCGTTGGTTATAGCTTCACATGTTAAAGATGGTGTTGATATAGCAAAAAAATATAGATTACCAAAGGCAATTGTAGATATCATTAACCAACACCATGGCACAGGATTAATAAGCTATTTTTTCCACCGAGCCTTGCAGACAAATGGCTCTAAAAACACTACCGTAAACGAAGAGAACTATCGATATTCCGGGCCAAAACCACAAACGAAAGAAGCTGGTATAATATTACTTGCAGATTCACTTGAAGCAGAAGCACGTACATTGAATAACCCAACCTCAAGTAGAATTAAAAATTTAACACAGAATGTCATAAATAGAAATTTAGAAAACGGTCAATTAGATGAATGTAATTTAACCCTGAGTGATTTAAATAGAATTAAAGATGTATTTTCTAGAATAATGACTGGCATGTTTCATAACAGGGTGGAATACCCTGATGAAGAATTGATAAAGAAGTTAAAAAAGGAAAGAGACCAAGGTGAAAGTACTAATAAAAAACAACCAGAAACAGAAAATAAATCTCCAGACTCTAAAAAAAATATTAATAACAGCAATGGAATTAATGGAGGTAAAAAAGAATAGCGAAGTTAGTTTAGTTTTAACAGATGATAAAGAAATCCAGCACTTAAACAGGGTTTATAGAAATAATGACTATCCTACAGATGTATTGTCATTTAGCATGCAGGAAGGATTAGATGACTTTGCAGGGAAAGATGAATTAGGTGAGTATCTGCTGGGAGATATAATAATATCTATTGAAACTGCCAATAGGCAAGCGAAAGATTCAAACCATTCACTATATAATGAATTAGCTATTTTACTTGTCCATGGTTTATTGCATCTATTGGGGTTTGAGCATATAGATGAAGTTAGTACTCAAAAAATGCAACGTGAGGAAAAAAGAATATTGAAATTTATTCAAGATGATTATAATTTAAAACTGTAAGGCTAAACAGATATTTTTAGAATAAACAATTGTTTTACTAAGTAATATATTGCTGACGTTAGTTTTGCAAAAGTTTTTCCAAAATATTGTAAAAAAGAGGTGTTTTTAATGGCTATTATTGGATTATTTGATTCTGGATTTGGAGGACTCACTGTAGCTCGACAGATAAGAAAACAAATACCCAAAATAAGCATAGAATATTATGGTGACAATGGCCGTAATCCGTATGGTCCACTTTCTCAGAAAACAATAATTAAGTACTCACGGCAAATACTAGACTTTCTGGCTAAAAAAGGACCAGATATAGTTATTATTGCCTGTAATACAGCTACAGCTGCAGCATTAAACACGATTAAGAATGAATATAACTTTCCAGTATTAGGTATAATTGAGCCTGGGAGTAGAGCTGCTTTACGAGAATCAAAAAACAAAAGAATTGGTGTCTTAGGTACAAAATTTACAATTGACAGTGGTGCTTATAATAAAATAATAAAGGGATTTAATGAAGAAGTTGAGGTTTTTGGTCAAGCCTGCCCTGAATTTACACTGTTGGTAGAACAAGGTAATATCGAAGGGAAAGAGGTAGAAAAAGCGGCATCTAAATATCTTTCAAATCTTAAGGATACGGGAATTGATACTTTAATTTTAGGATGCACACATTATCCAGTACTAATAGGTATTATTAAAAAATACATTGATAAAGACGTAAAAGTTATTGACCCATCAATAGAGGTTGTACTAGATGCTAAGGCAAAACTATCTGAAATATCGGCGGATATTAATGGAAAAACAAATTTAAATTTCTATACAAGCGGTTATTTGACCGGATTTAAAGAGATTGGAGCAAAAATACTAGGAGAACCAATAAATAAGATAGAAAAAATATTGTTAGGACAATAAAATAATTATTTATGGAGATTTTTAATCTATATATCTATTTAAAGGTAAATAGTATTAATACAAGCCCTGGATAAATGGTTTATCAAACTTAAACTAATTAAGTGTGTGTAATTAAATAAAAATAGAAATAGATAGGTTTATATTATTACTGTGATTCAAATAAAGTTAGTGTCTTTGTATAATATTTAAAACAGCCAAATTATTATATTCAATCAGCAAATTCTTTCTGGATCAGAAATATTTTGGCTGTAACAAAGTATTAAAAAAATTAATACAGAAGATATATTTTTTTGTTTGCCACTGGACAATAATAATAAAAGAATATATGATTATTAATAGCATGCATAAATATCATTAAATGTAAAATATATTTACCGTAAATCTTTAAAAAACGGTAGAAGTAAAAAATATTATGGAGGATATTAATTATGAAAAAAGTATTTTTTCTTTTTATGGTGCTATTATTGGTAACTAGTGTTAGTATAGCAGGAACCGCTCAACAGACAATCTTTCTAATTATGGGTACTGGTGGTACAGCAGGAACATATTATCCTTACGGTGGAGCTATTTGCCAGCTATTTAATGAAAATGTGCCAAATGTTAATGCAACAGCCCAGGCAACCGGAGCATCTGTTGAAAACATGAGGTTATTAAATAGAGGAGAGATAGAACTTGCTCTAACTCAAAATGATATTGCAGATTATGCTATAAAAGGAATAGAATTTTTCCAGGAACCTATCACTAATTTTAGTGGAATTGCATGCCTATATCCTGAAGTTATCCAGGTAATGACTGCTAGGGACTCTGATATTGATAGTATTGCCGATTTTGGAGGAAAAAGAATATCCGTTGGCGCTCCTGGAAGTGGAAATGAAGCCAATGCAAGACAAATTCTAGGCGTATATGGATTCGATTATGAAAATACGGATGTATTAGTTCCCTACTATCTTTCCTATGCTGAAAGCGCAGAGCTTTATAAAGACAGATTGCTTGATGCATTAATTTTAACAACAGGCGTGCCTAGCCCAGCAATAATGGATGTCGCATCAATGCATCCTATCAAAATGGTGTCTATTGAAAAAGAAATGCGGGAAAAAATAAGGAATGAGTTTCCATTCTTTGTTGATGTTACCATACCTGCTGGTACTTACCAAGGCCAAGATGAAGAAGTTGAAACAATCGCTGTGTTGGCAACTTTAGTTGTTCATAATGATTTAAGTGAAGAAGTAGTTTACAATCTTACTAAAACATTATTCGAAAAACAGGAAGATTTAATACAAGGTCATGCCAAAGGTGCTGATCTTGATTTAGAAACAGCCATCGATGGGTTCACCATTGATATACATCCAGGTGCTGCCAGATATTATAGAGAAGTTGGATTGATGGAATAAGTGTATAATATTTCATGAAAAAGATTTTAACCGGGCATAAGGATTCAAAAAAAACCTTATTGCCCGGTTTTTTAATAAAAATACCAAGAAGATTATTTTTTTATTCCTTATTAGTGATTGTATTGTTTGTAATAATTTTTTATCCATATATTTTAATTTTAGAAATAGTTCCATCTTTAAATAATAAAGCTTTTTTATCGATACCTGTAAAAAAAGGAGATACATTTACTATCCGTTTTACTCATTCAGTTCAGAAAACACCTGTTGATGAAACATTTTCAATTGGAAGGAATTTAAAAATGGTACTGGAAGAAACAGTATATTCTTCCTATGGTGCTGGCTTACCATCTGAGGTAAATGATAATCAGGAATTTTTATTTGAAAATGGAAAATTTATTATTAGAAAATTTGACATGCAATTTGACGAAATACCTCTTTTTGTAGGAGAGGTTATCGCAAATCACACGATAATCTATAACGACAAAAAATTCCCCCTGGTCTCTTATAAAATGGCTGGGAAATCAGTTAGGATTCGTTTATGTAACTATTCTCTTATTTCTTATATTAGAATATTATTAAGTCAAAAATTAATGGAGGAAAACAATGGAGCAAAAATTTGATACTTTGTTCAAAAACATTTTCAAAAAAAAACAAGACTCTATGTCTGATGAACTTGCAGAAAAGCTCGCCCAATATGATTCTGAATCAAGATTTAGAAATCTGGGAGGATTTTTGGCATTATTTATATCATTAGTTGCTATTTCATTTTCTATTTTTCAGTTAAATACCGGGTTCAGGGGAGTCTTATTGCCTCAAATACAAAGGCCTATCCATTTAGCATTTGCCATGTTTCTAATATATTTACTCTATCCTGCAAGTCAGAAAAAAAATACTAGCACTGTCCCATGGTATGATTATTTATTAGCTATTTTTAGTGTAGTTGTATGGATGTACTTAGTTAGAGAATATAGACTAATAATGACCTGGCGTGCTGGGGCTCCCAATGCTCTTGATTTATTTTTTGGTGCAGCGGCAATATTTCTAGTGTTAGAAGCAACTCGCCGAGTAATAGGATTTGCAATTACTGGGGTGGCAATTGTGGCTTTGATATATTCTTATTTTGGCCCTTATATGCCAGGAATATTTGCCCATAGGGGATTTTCGATTGAAAGAATTATAAATCATATGTATATGACGACGGAAGGAATAATTGGAATACCAATTGGGGTATCAGCAACCTTTGTATTCCTATTTATATTGTTTGGCGCTTTTTTAAATAAAACTGGGTTAGGACAATTCTTTATTGATTTTGCAATAGCCCTTTCTGGACACACAGTAGGTGGTCCAGCTAAGGTGGCAGTTATGAGTAGTGCGATGATGGGTTCTATCTCCGGTAGTTCTGTAGCTAATGTGGTTACTACTGGTTCTTTCACTATTCCATTAATGAAAAGCATTGGTTATAGAAAGGATTTTGCAGGCGCTGTTGAGGCGGCTGCTTCAACAGGGGGACAAGTGCTTCCACCAGTAATGGGAGCTGCTGCTTTTATTATGGCCGAGTTTCTTGGAATATCTTACATAAGGATAGCCATTTCTTCTGTAATACCTGCATTACTTTATTTTCTCTCTGTTGGTATAATGGTTCATTATGAGGCAGCTCGTACTGGATTAAAAGGTCTGCCTATTGAACAAATACCAAAAGCTGGAAAATTAATACGTGAAAGAGGATTTCTTGTTGTACCGATATTTGCTCTAGTTTATATGCTGGTGAATGGCTATACACCTTTAAGGGCTGCTTTTGTTTCAATTATTGTATCAATTGTAGCTGCAATGTTTAAAAGAGAAACAAGATTAAGCATAGGAGACATTCTAGATGCATTAGATAACGGTGCGCGTAGTGCTTTAGGTGTAGTTGCTGCTTGTGCTACTGCTGGAATTGTTGTAGGGACAGTTACCCTTACAGGACTGGGCCTTAAGATGGCAAATGCTATTGTAGGTTTGGCTGGTGGAAGCGTTATTCTGACACTTATATTCACTATGATTGCTTCCATTATATTGGGAGCAGGATTGCCTACAACTGCAAAATATATTATCTTGGCTGTTATGGCAGCTCCCGCATTAATTAGAATAGGTATACATCCACTTGCTGCCCATCTTTTTATTCTATATTTTGGTATTATTGCAGATCTTACTCCTCCTGTTGCCTTAGCTGCTTATGCTGGTGCCGGTGTTTCTGGCGGAAATGCTATGAAAACTGGCTTCATTGCAATGCGTTTAGCTTTAGCTGGATTTATAATACCCTATATTTTTGCCTATAACCCATCTATACTATTAATTGAAACAACATTCATTGAGGCAATTGTAATTATTATGACTTCACTAGTAGGAGTTTATGCTCTTGCAGTTGGTGTTATCGGATTTTGGAATGCCAGATTGATGATTATTGAGCGAATATTTTTATTACTATGTGCTTTTGGCATGATATGGCCTGGGGTGCGCACTGATATATTTGCCTTGATAGTTTTAACAGTTATTTACTTCCTACAAAAGAGAAGGAGTACTATATCCAAAGATAAGATTTAAATAATTATAGGATATTAAATAAAATAATTTATGTTGCTAAGAAATTTTTGGAAGCGTTGCATTGATTTTATTATATTAGGTATAATATTATTTTTTTTATGTAATACTATTGCTTTAGGCAAAGACCAAAATATTTTGCCAATAGCAATAATGATTGGAAATTCTCCTGCAGAACATGAAATACAAAAAGGTTTATCTAGAGCTGATATAATTTATGAAATTGCAGTTGAGTATCCTTTTACAAGGTTAATGGCCATATTTCTAAATAACAACAATGGCACAGTTGGGCCAGTTAGAAGTAGCCGTTACTATTTTTCACGTCTTTGTGCTGAGTGGTCAGCAATATTTGCTCATTGTGGTGGCCAAAGTTTAAAAAACTCTAATATTATAGATATAAATGAATTAAACTATCCTGCTCCTTACTGGCGTGATGAGAAAATTGGTGGATGGATTAACCTTTTTACTAGCCTATCAAAATTAGAAGATGAGTCTCAAAAAATTGACAGTAATAAAAACAAACAGCAGCTACATCATCCATTGCTAAATTTTGAAAAATCAACATCAAGTACCCTGAATCAGATACATAAAATTTCCATTAAATACCATAAGGATTATATGATCCGATATGAATATTTGCCAGCAGAGAAATTGTATTATCGTTTTATAAATGATGAACCACATATTGATAATGATACGAACGAACAGTTAAAAATAACAAATATTATCCTGCAAACGGCAGTAATAGAAGATATAATTGGAGATGACAAAGGAAGGGTACAGGTAGAATTGGTTGGCGAAGGACTTGGTAGAGTTTTTAAAGAAGGTTTTTCCCAACCAGTTAAGTGGACCAAAAAAAGCAAAGATGAACAAACTTTTTTCCTGGACAGTAAAGATAATACAATTGATTATAGGGCTGGTATGACATGGGTTCATATTTTGGCAACTGATACGGAAATCTGGTGTAAATAAATAAAAGAGGTAGATAAATATTTGAAAAAAAATATAGAAGAATTAATTGAAAAAGCAATAGAGTCAAGAAATAAAGCATACGCACCTTATTCATCTTTTAAGGTTGGCGCAGCTGTGCTAACTAATGATGATAAAATATTTACCGGATGTAATATAGAAAATGTGTCTTTAGGATTAAGTGTGTGTGCTGAAAGAGTTGCTATTTTTAAAGCAATTTCTTGTGGCTATAAATCCTTTAAGGCAATTGCAATAATTTGTGATACTGAAAAGCCTTGCTCGCCATGTGGGGCTTGTCGACAGACAATGATTGAGTTTTCCCCAGAAATGGATGTCATTATGTGTAACTTTCAAAATAAGGCTATAATAAAAAAAGCAAAACAATTGGTCCCTGATGCATTTGATAATAAGTAAAAAATTGAAATTATATTGTGATTGATTGAAATTTATAAAAGGAGTCTTTTACAAAATAATGAACCGTTTATTTCAAGCAGATGGAATTATATTAAAAAGCATAAAATTAAATGAGTCAGACAAAATTATCACTATCTTTACCAGGCAATTTGGAAAAATAAGAGCAATAGCAAAAGGGGTAAGAAAGACCAAAAGCCATTTTGGCAGTAGTCTTGAGAATTTAACACAACTAAGATTTATTGCCTTCAAAGGAAAAAATTTAAGTACTGTAAGCCAGACTGAAATTGAATATTCATTTTTCCCAAAATCAAAAGATTTGATTCGCTATGCAATAGCGGTTCAATGTGCAGAAATTATAGACAAAATAACAGTAGAAGAAGATCCCAATGAAAATATTTATAAATTATTTAGCGATACCCTAATGCTATTAAGTGATGAGCAGAACACTGCACTTTTATTAACATCTTTTCAATGGAAATTATTTTCTATCATCGGCTATCAACCGGAATTGAACAAATGTGTAAATTGCAGTTGTCACATCAAAGATGATAAGCATTATGTTTTTGATATTGCTAAAGGCGGAATCATTTGTAATTTTAGTAAAAATATAGAGAATTATCACCAAATTTCAATATCTTCTTATTGTCTAAAATTATTGAAGAGAGTAATCAATGCGGATTTATATAAAATTCACAATAAACAAGTTTCTAAAGCCGAATTAGTTGAATTAGTAAAAATTACTTCTCAATATATGTCTTATCATTTTGAAATCAAAAATCGTGCTAAACAGTTCATGGATAAGATTGAAACAATTATTTAGAAAAAGAATAATATAATAAACATGAGGAATTATTAATAGCTTTTAAAATACAGCAAATCATTATCTTTTTTTGACATCATAAATTGATTTTGTTATATTTATAAAGATGTAGAATCCCTCTCAAAATAGCCAGATGGAAATGTGTAAAATATATAGAATATTTATCAATAGAGATGGATTTTTTTTATCTATAAAAAATGGAGAAGGAATATAATTTGAATATTCAGGAAATGATTTTTAAATTAGAGAAATATTGGAGTGAAAAAGGCTGTGTTATATTAACTCCTTATGATACAGAAGTTGGCGCAGGAACAATGAATCCTGCTACTTTTTTACGTGTTCTTGGTCCAGAACCATGGAAGGCTGCTTATGTTGAACCTTCCAGGAGACCAGCAGATGGTAGATACGGAGAAAACCCAAATCGGGTGCAACAACATTATCAGTTTCAGGTAATCATAAAACCTTCCCCTGAAAATATTCAGGATTTATATTTAACTAGCTTAGAAAATATTGGAATACATAGAAAAGAGCACGATATAAGATTTATGGAAGGTGACTGGGAGGCACCAACTTTAGGTGCATGGGGATTAGGATGGGAAGTAGTCCTGAATGGTTTAGAAATAACTCAATTTACTTATTTCCAGCAAGCAGGAGGCGTTGATCTTAATCCGATACCAATAGAAATAACTTATGGAATAGAAAGACTTGCCATGATTATTCAGCAGAAAGAAAACATATATAATCTACTCTGGAATGATTACCTTACCTATGGAGAAATACAGCATCAAGCAGAGGTTGAACAATCCAGGTATAACTTTGAGGAAGCAAATGTAAAAATGCTGTTTTATCTATTTAAATCATTTGAGGAAGAGGCATTTAAACTTATTGGGAAAAAAATACCCATACCTGCCTATGATTATACTTTAAAATGTTCTCACACCTTCAACCTCTTAGAAGCAAGGGGAGCAATCAGTGTTACTGAAAGAACCGGTTATATTGCAAGAGTAAGAGAATTAGCAAAATTATGTGCAAAGTTATATATAGAACAGAGAGAAAAAATGCAGTATCCCTTATTAAAAGAGGTATAGTTTTATATGAATAAAGTAATTTTTGAAATAGGAACAGAAGAAATTCCCTCAACATACATAGACAAAGCCTTAATAGATTTAAAAAATATTACAATAAATTATTTAAAAACATATAATATCGGGTATGGAAATATTTATACCTATGGTACACCCAGAAGATTAGTTGTTTATATAATAGATATTGAAAAACAACAAAAAAATATTATTAAAAAAGTGAAAGGGCCCGCCAAAAACATCTCCTTTGATGAACAGGGTAATCCTCAAAAACCCGCAATAAAATTTGCCAGGGTAAACAATATAAAGGTAGAAGAATTAACCGTAGAAAATACAAAAAAAGGGAATTATGTATTTGCAAAAACAGTGATAAAAGGCGAAAAAATAGAAAAATTATTACCGGATATATTTCTTAAGATTATTACTGAATTGAATTTTCCTAAATCCATGCGCTGGGGGGGAGGTTCTTTTCGTTTTATTAGACCTATAAGGTGGTTGTTGGCTTTATATAATGAAAAAATTATCGATTTTAATCTGGAAAATATAAAAGCTGGTAACCAGACATATGGTCACAGGCTTCTTTCACCAAAAACTATGAAGGTAAACACACCGGATGAATATTTCAGTAAAATGAACAGTTGTTTTGTTGTAATTCAACCTGAAGAAAGAAAAAAAATAATATTAGATCAAATAAAAGCAGGTATAAATAGAATATCAGGTAAAGAAAACATAGATATATCTTTACTGGATGATGTAAAGAATTTAATCGAATTTCCTCGTGTTTTGTTAGGTAAATTTAATAAAAGTTACTTAGAATTACCTCCTGAAGTGTTAAAAGCAGTAATGGTAAAACATCAAAAATATTTCCCAGCTTATTCAAAAGATAATAGCTTATTACCGTATTTTTTCGTTGTAATAAATGGCAATGATGATAAATATAAAGAAAATATTGTTCGAGGAAATGAAAGAGTACTAAAAGCTAGATTGGAAGATGCTCGATTTTTTTACTTAGAAGACCAAAAAGTTTATAACAAAAAAACAAAACCTCTCGATAATAATTTAAAAAAGCTAAATGATGTTGTCTATCAAGAAAATTTAGGGTCCATGCTTAAAAAAGTTGAGAGGATTATTGCTTTATCACAAAAGATTGGAATAACAATAAAATTAGAAAGCAATGTTTTGAAATACCTCAAAAGAGCAGCCCAATTATGTAAATCAGATTTAGTAACCGAGATGGTTAAAGAGTTTCCGGAATTGCAGGGAATAATGGGGAAAGAATATGCATTATTACAGGGTGAAGATAAGCAGGTTGCCGAGGGTATTTTTGAACATTATTTGCCGAGAACCTCGTTTGATAATTTACCAAAAACAATAATTGGCAAAGTGCTTAGTATTTCCGATAAGCTTGATAATATAACCGCCTGTTTTCTCAATAATAATGTTCCAGATGGGTCACAGGATCCATATGCTTTGAGAAGGCAAGCATTGGGCATAATTAATATCATTTTATCTTCTAAAGATAAAATAGATATTCCTTTGTACGATATAATTGGTTATAGTGTTAAAATATTAAAAGACAATAGCAATTTGACTAATAACATTGATAACAATAAGATTATTTATGAAATAAAGGATTTTATTTTGCAACGCCTTAGATTTATGTTAATTGAAAAAGGGTATAAGTATGATATCTTAGATTCTGTTTTAACAAGAAGCCCTGACACTCTAAATGATGCCTTACTCAGGATAAAGATTATTCAAGATATTTATAACTTACCTAGATTTAATAAAATAATTACGGCAGCCACAAGGACATACAATCTGTCAAAAAATAGTAAAATTAATACCATCAATCGCAAATATTTTACTGAAAAAGAAGAAATTAATCTATATAATTACTATATTGCAATTAATGATAAAATAGAAATGGCAATCTCAAAAAAAGAATACGACAAGGTATTTGATTATTTAGAAACAATAGCTGAACCAATAAATACTTTCTTTGATAATGTTTTGGTGATGGAAAAAGATGAAAAAATTAGGAATAATCGATTAGCATTACTGATAAAAATTACAGAGATGTATTACAATTTAGCTGATTTATCAAAGATTGCTTTGGCTAAGGGTAATTTTGATATAAAATGATATTTATTATTTTTATCAGTGTGCGATATGAATTTATATAATTTTATTATATTAAAAATGATTATCAATAGAAGAGAGGAGAATTGAAAACAATGAAAAAATATGTATATTTTTTTGATGAAGGAAACAAGGATATGAAAAAACTGCTGGGGGGTAAGGGTGCTAATTTAGCCGAAATGACCAGAATGGGCCTTCCAGTACCTCGCGGCTTTACAATCACAACAGAAGCTTGCATTGAATATACCAAGGGTGGCAAGAAATTCCCTTCAGGTCTGAATGAACAAGTAAATGAAAATCTTAAAAAGTTAGAAGAAAATACCGGTAAAAAATTAGGAGATTCTGATAATCCCCTTTTGGTTTCTGTTCGCTCAGGGGCTGTAATTTCTATGCCTGGTATGATGGATACTATTTTAAACTTAGGATTAACTGAAAATACCATACTGGGAATAATTCAAAAAACAAATGATGAAAGATTTGCCTATGACAGTTACAGAAGATTTATTCAAATGTTTGGGAATGTTGTTATGGGAATTAGCGGAGAACATTTCGAAGAAATACTGGAAGAAATAAAAAAAGAACAAAATGTTGAAATTGATGCTGATATAGATGTAGATGGTTTAAAAGAAGTTGTTAAAAAATATAAATCTTTAGTAACAAAAGATACTGGAAAAGAATTTCCTGATGACCCACAACAACAATTAAATATGGCAATAGAGGCGGTCTTTAGTTCATGGGATAATAAACGAGCTAGAACATATAGAAAAATTAATAAAATACCAGATGATTTGGGAACTGCAGTAAATGTCCAGGAAATGGTATTTGGAAATATGGGTTATGATTCCGGTACCGGGGTAGGATTTACCAGGAATCCTTCTACCGGAGAAAAAGAAAATTATGGCGAGTACCTGCTAAATGCACAGGGAGAAGACGTTGTTGCCGGGATAAGAACTCCCAAGCATCTTGATGAATTAAATAATGATATGCCAGAAGTTTATGAAGAGTTAATTTCTACAGTTAAAAAGCTGGAGAATATTTACAAAGATGTCCAGGATTATGAATTTACTATTGAAAAGAAAAAACTCTTCATATTACAAACCAGAACAGGGAAACGAACCACTCAAGCCGCATTAAAAATTGCCGTTGACATGGTGAAAGAAGAAATTATAGATAAGGACGAAGCTGTAAAAAGAATTGAACCAATACAGCTTAATCAATTGCTTCATAGAAGAATTGACCCTGAAGCAGATATTGAGTCCATAGCAAAAGGATTACCTGCATCCCCTGGCGCGGCATCAGGCAAGGTAGTGTTTACTGCCGATGAAGCAGAAAGAATGGGAAAAGATGGAGAAGATGTAATACTTGTTAGGACTGAAACTACTCCTGATGATATACATGGAATGGTTGCATCTAAAGGCACTTTAACCAGCCGGGGTGGAATGACAAGTCATGCTGCAGTTGTTGCTCGAGGAATGGGTATGCCCTGCGTAGCAGGATGTAGTCAAATATCTATAAATTCCTCAAAAGGCGTCTTTACTACAAATGGCATTACAATCAAGAAAGATGAATATATCACCATAGATGGAGGTACTGGCAATGTATTTAAAGGCAAAGTACCAATGATTGAACCAAAAATGAGTGAAGAATTTAAATTATTGCTTTCCTGGGCAGATGAAATTAGAAAACTGGGAGTTTATGCAAATGCCGATACACCAGAGGACGCTCAAAAAGCCAGGGATTTAGGTGCTGAAGGTATTGGACTGTGTAGAACAGAGCATATGTTTATGGCTCCTGAACGCCTCCCAATTGTTCAGGCTATGATTATTTCTGATACTAAAAAAGCAAGACAGGAACAACTGGATAAATTACTCCCAATGCAGAAAAGCGATTTTATGGGCATATTGAAAGCTATGCAAGGTTTTCCTGTAATTATAAGATTATTAGACCCTCCATTGCATGAATTTTTGCCAAACTTTGAAGAAACATTAGTGAATGTTACAAAATTAAGATTAGAAAAACCACAGAATAAAGAAGAGTTAGAGAAGCAAGAGACAATTCTTGAAAGAATAAGAATGTTGCAAGAAATGAATCCAATGCTCGGTTTAAGAGGATGCCGGTTGGGATTATTATATCCTGAAATTTACGAAATGCAAGTAAAGGCCATTATTGAAGCCAGCATAGAGTTAAAGAAACAGGGGATAGATGTAAAACCTGAAATTATGATTCCGTTGATTAGTCACATAAATGAATTGAAACCAATTTATGATAAATCTAAGAAAATTGCTGAGAAAATTATAGCAGATGAAAATGTAGAATTGGATTACAAAGTAGGGACTATGATTGAATTGCCCAGAGCGGCTTTAACTGCTGATGAAATCGCAGAATATGCAGAATTTTTCTCCTTTGGCACAAATGATTTAACTCAAACTACTTTTGGTATAAGTAGAGATGATGCAGAAGGGAAATTTTTACTTAAATATGTAGAGGAAGGAATATTAGAAGAAAATCCTTTTGAAGTGTTGGATGTAAATGGTGTTGGTAAATTAGTCCAAATCGGTGTGGAGCTGGGCAGGAAAACTAATCCTGATTTAGAAGTTGGGATTTGTGGAGAACATGGAGGTGAGCCAAATTCTGTTGAGTTTTGCCACAAAACAGGCTTAAATTACGTAAGCTGTTCCCCATTTAGAGTACCTATTGCAAGATTGTCTGCTGCACACGCAGTATTAAAAGAATAAATACAAAAATAATATTTATTAAAATATTATAGGTTAACATTTAAAGGTGGTTTCCTTTTGACGATAAATGCAGGAAGCCACCTTGTAATTTGTAATATAATAAAATAAAATTAATGTTAATACATATTTTTGCAAGCTTTATATTTCAATAAGTAAATTATTGGTATTGCTGATAGTTTAAAAAAATAAAAGGAGTAACGAGATGTCAATTATTAAATTATTAATAATTATTAGCGGTTTAGTGTCTTTGTTGTATGCAATGATATTAGCAAAGCGTGTTTTAAGTGAAAAACCAGGAAACGATTTAATGCAACAAATTTCAAATTCAATTGAAAAAGGTGCAATGACATTTTTAAAAAGAGAATACTCAATTTTGATATTTTTTGTTATTATTATTGGAATTATAATTGTTTTAGTAAGAGGTAGTATAACCGGTATTTCTTTTGTTTTCGGTGCTTTGAGTTCAGCATTAGCAGGATTTATTGGTATGAAGATCGCTACTAAAACTAATACCAGAACCACATTTGCTGCACAGGAATCCGGGCTGGCAAAAGCTTTAAAGGTTGCTTTTTCAGGAGGTGCAGTGATGGGTATGTCAGTGGCCGGTTTTGGTTTGGTTGGTTTGGGAATCCTTTATTACTTATATGAAGACCCAAATCTAATCAATGGTTTTGCTTTAGGTGCGAGTTCAATAGCTTTATTTGCAAGAGTAGGGGGCGGTATATATACTAAGGCAGCAGATGTAGGAGCGGATCTTGTAGGAAAAATAGAAGCAGGGATACCTGAAGATGACCCGCGAAATCCTGCTGTAATAGCAGATAATGTTGGAGATAATGTGGGAGATGTAGCTGGAATGGGTGCTGATTTATTTGAATCTTATGTTGGCTCTATAATATCGTGCATGATTCTTGGTAGTTTATTACATAATTCAATAAACTACATTATTTATCCCCTAATACTTGCTTCCTGTGGGATTATTTCAGTAATTATTGCTACTTTCTTTATTGCACCTAAAGATGATCAGAGTATACATAAAGCCTTAAACTCCGGTACATATATCAGTGGTATCTTAGTTATAATTGCCTCATTAGCCTTGTCTTATTCTTTATTTGGGACATTAGCGATTTTCTTTGCTACCATTTCAGGTTTAATAGCCGGTGTAGCAATTGGTTTAATTACAGAATATTATACATCTTATGATTATTCTCCTGTAAAGAAAATAGCAGAGGCTTCCTTAACAGGTGCTGCTACTACTATTCTCGAAGGCTTTGCTGTTGGCCTTAAAAGCACTGCATTACCAATTATAATTATTTGTATGGCAATTTATGTTTCTCATTTCTTTGCAGGTTTGTATGGCATAGCGGTTGCAGCCGTTGGAATGCTCTCAATCGTTGGAATGACCGTTTCAGTTGACTCTTATGGGCCAATAGCGGATAATGCAGGAGGTATTGCAGAAATGGCAGGACTGAAGCAGGAGGTCAGAGAAATAACCGATTCCTTAGATGCTGTAGGAAATACTACCGCAGCTATTGGAAAAGGTTTTGCAATTGGGTCTGCAGCTTTGACCGCCCTTGCTTTATTCACCGCGTATAGTAAATCAGTAGAATTGTCTATAATTAGTATAACAAATCCTATGGTTATGATAGGAATCTTTCTAGGTGGGATACTACCATTCCTTTTTGCTTCAATGACAATTGAAGCTGTTGGGAAAACTGCTTCTTTAATGATTGCCGAGGTAAGAAGGCAGTTTAAAGATATACCAGGTTTAAAAGAAGGAAAAGCAAAACCAGAACCAGAAAAATGTGTAGATATAAGTACCAAAGGAGCATTAAAAGAAATGATTATTCCTGGTTCAATCGCTATTATTGCTCCAATTATTGTTGGGATATTTCTTGGAGCTGAAGCATTAGGGGGGCTTTTATTAGGCTCCGTGGTGGTCGGTGTTTTTCTTGCTATTATGATGGCAAATTCCGGTGGAGCCTGGGATAATGCAAAAAAATATATTGAGAAAGGAAATTATGGTGGCAAAAACTCACAAGCACATCAGGCAGGAGTTATTGGTGATACAGTTGGCGATCCCTTTAAAGATACTTCAGGTCCATCTATGAATATTCTAATTAAGGTTATGTCAATTGTATCTTTGGTTTTTATACCATTATTTTTATAGAGGAAATATTTTTAAAATATTTGATTTGAAAGGTAAATGGCTATCTTATGCCTGGTTATATAGTTGAATATTATTGAAATTATTGAAAAGAAGAAACATAATAATAAACTGTCCACTGAGGAGATAATATTTGTAGTTGAGAATTACTTAAATGGCAAAATAGCAGATTATCAGATGTCAGCATTGCTTATGGCTATCTGGTTTAATGGTATGGACAACAATGAAATATATGATTTAACTATCTCTATGGCTAAATCAGGCAAAATAATAGATCTAAGCTCTATATCAGAAAAAAAAGTTGATAAGCACAGTACAGGAGGAGTTGGAGATAAAACATCTTTAATATTGCTGCCAATGGTAGCATCGTTGGGAGTTCCAGTTCCTAAAATATCTGGCAGGGGTTTAGGTCATACTGGTGGTACCATTGATAAACTGGAATCTATAACTGGTTTTCAAACTGATTTAACAATTGAAAATTTTATAAAAAATGTTAAGAAAATAAAAGCATCAATAATCAGTGCTAATATTAATCTTGCTCCAGCAGATAAACATATCTATTCTTTAAGAGACGTGACAGGCACTATTGATAGTATTCCTCTTATTGCAAGTAGTATAATGAGTAAAAAAATTGCAGGTGGTGCAGATGCCTTTGTTTTAAATATTACGGTTGGACGAGGTGCTTTTATAAAAAATATTTCAAATGCTATATTATTAGCAGAAACAATGGTTGATATCGGAAGAAAAAATCAGAAGGATACTTATGTAGTAATTTCTTCAATGAATCAGCCACTTGGTTTTGCAGTTGGAAATTCTCTGGAAGTACAAGAGGTGATTTCGCTTCTTAACAACAAAGGGCCTGATGATTTAAAAGAGATTTGCCTTTTTATCGGTGCTTATATGTTAATTGCGGGTAATGTTACCAGAAATGTAGAAGATGGAATAAATATGCTGAAAGAAGTTCTTGAAAACGGAAAGGCTTTGAACAAATTCAAACAAATTGTAAAAAGCCAAAATGGTGATATTGCTCAGATTGATAAACCTGATTTATTGCCAAAATCAAAATATCAAGGGGAGATATATTCCGAGCAAAAAGGATTCATTGATAAAGTTGATGCTCTTCTGATAGGAGATGCTTCAAGAATATTAGGAGCTGGTAGGGAGGCAAAAGATGATGCAATTGATTTATCCGCCGGGATTGTTCTAAAAAAGAAGATAGGTCAAAAAGTGAATCCAAAGGATATTTTAGCAACTCTACATTACAATGATGAAAAAAAATATTTTTTAGCAAAAGATATAGTAAAAAATGCCTTTCATGTTATTGATAAAAAACCAAAAAAAGAGCCCTTATTATTATCCTATATTGATGAACATGGCCTAAAAAAGCTACAATAATATAGCAACAGGTAGGAATGTTATTTTCTGAAATATATCCCTACTTTTAATCAAGCGAGAACTCCCCGCCTGTAAGGGCGGGGATGAGAGCAAGTTTC
>CAZWUL010000010.1:0-31698 GCA_964636625.1 uncultured Atribacterota bacterium
AAATTGGTGTGGCCTCTTCTTCCAAAAATTGCCTTCCGATACTAAAATCAGTCAAGCTTGAACATCTCTTTGAAACCAGAGTTGACGGAGTTGTATCCGCAGAATTAAATCTTAAGGGAAAACCAGAAGGTGACATTTTTGTGACTGCAGCAAAAAATCTTGGCACCCTCCCGGAAAATTCTGTGGTTGTGGAAGATGCATCTTCAGGTGTTGAAGCCGGAAGAAACGGTGGTTTTGGGTTAGTACTGGGAGTTGCCCGGGAAAACAATAAGTCAGAACTGGCAAAATATGGGGCTGATATCGTTGTTCCAGATTTAGCCGAAATCGATATTCAAATAATAAATAACTGGTTTAGCAAAAAACCAAAACCTTTCTTTCAATGTTTTGAAACACTCAAACATGCGCCAGCAATCCTGCCAGAAAAGCAATTGCAGGGAAAAGATATTTTTATAAACCCCCACTATGAACGTACCGGCAAATCAGTCCTCCATACTGATAAAAAAATGGTCTTTTTCCTGGATTATGATGGTACACTCACACCTATTGTAGATAGCCCGGAACTGGCTATTATTACTGATGATATGAAACAGACAGTTGAACAATTAGCTAAAATCCATACAGTTGCCATCGTTAGCGGCAGGATGAGAGAAGATGTTCAAAACCTGGTGGGAATTCCGGGTTTATTCTATGCCGGAAGCCACGGATTTGACATAAAAGGGCCCGGCGGTTTTACTATGATTCACCCTGTTGCAGAAAAGACTATTCCACTTGTTTCAGAAATAATTGAACAATTAAAAGACAAATTTCAGCACATTGATGGTGCTCTTGTCGAAGAAAAGAAGTTCAGCGTAGCAGCCCATTACCGCAAGGTAAAAAAGCAAAAAGATTTAAAGTTTGTTGAAGAAACTGTTAATAGCATTATACAAAAATATGACGAGCTAAGACTGTTAAAAGGTAAAAAAGTTTATGAGATTCTGCCAAACATAGACTGGGATAAAGGAAAAGCCATAAGATGGATTATGAATGCCCTGGAAATTCCCTGGCAAACAACCTCTGCTTTTTATATTGGTGATGATACTACCGATGAATATGCTTTTAGAACAATTATTACCAGGGGGACAGCTATTATGGTTACTGATGAACCTTTAAATCCTTCGACGGCAGATTTCCAACTAAATTCACCGAAAGAGGTAAAAAAATTCTTTGAACAAGTTATTACAATTTCTAATAAACAATAATTTTAATAATAACCATGGTACGTCTCCCTGGTCATTGGAATATTTCAAATTTGAGCCAGGCCAGGAGAAATTAAGAGAAGCATTGTGTACGTTGGGAAATGGTTATCTAGGCACCAGGGGTGCATTTACAGAAGTATCAGCCTCAAAAGTTCATTATCCTGGTACCTATATGGCAGGTGTGTTTAATAAATTAGATAGTCATATTGCAGGTAAAACAATTACCAATGAAGACCTGGTTAACTGCCCTAACTGGCTTCCGCTAACTTTTAAAACCAGCCCGGAGCAGCAGTGGATTACCCCATCCAAGCAAAATATTATCTCTTATTATCAAAAGCTTGATTTCAAAGATGCAGCCCTAATCAGAAACTATAAAATTAAAGAAAAATCAGGCAAAATTACCTTGATTGAAACCAGAAGGATTGTCCACATGAAGAATATGCACCTGGCAGCCCAGGAATATTCAATCACGCCGGAAAACTATGATGGTGAAATCATTATTCGAACCGGATTAGATGGAACTGTTCAAAACGAAGGGGTTGAAAGATATAGTGACCTTGAATCATTACACCTGGCATCTGACGAAATCGGACAATTTTCGGAAAATGGAATCTACCTTTCAGTAATAACCAATCAATCAAAAATAAAAATAGCCCAGGCATCTTCTCTGTATATTACCAGTAATAATGAGGAAGTAAAACCAATTGCTATTGACACCAAAAAAGAAGAAAAAGCTATTTCTCAGGAATACAAAATAAGGGTAAATAAAAAGCAGAAATACACAATCGGAAAAGACGTCTCTATTTATACTTCTCAGGATAAAGATACTGATAATCCTCTAAAAAGTTCTATCGAATCTACAAAAGATTGTCCGGGCTTTGCATCACTGTATGAATCTAATAAAAAAGCCTGGTCAGAACTTTGGGACATTTTTGACGTTCATGTCGAGGGGCACTCCTTCTCTCAAAAAACTTTAAGACTGCATATCTTACATCTTCTAGAGACTGCATCCACACATAACACCAAGCTTGATGCAGGAATTCCTGCCAGAGGATTATCCGGGGAAGCATATCGGGGTCATATATTCTGGGATGAAGTGTTTATCCTGCCTGTCTATGACTTCCGTATTTCAGAAATCACCCAGTCTACCCTGCTCTACCGTTACAGGAGACTGGAGCAGGCCAGAAAGTATGCCCGGGAAAATGGCTACAAAGGAGCAATGTTCCCCTGGCAGAGCGGATCCACCGGGGAAGAAGAAACCCAAATTATTCACCTGAATCCCCAATCAGGAAAATGGGGGCCTGATAACAGCAGAAATCAGAGACATATTTCCTTTGATATAGCCTATAGTATCTGGGAACACTGGAAAATAACCAAAGACATGGAATTCTTAACCAAATACGGTGCAGAATTATTTCTTTCAATTGCCAAATTTGGTGCCAGCTTAACATCTTATGATTCTAATGATAAAAGATATCATACTACAGGGCTAATGGGTCCTGATGAATTTCATGAAAAATTGCCAGGCGCAGAAGAAGCCGGCCTGAAAGATAACGCCTATACTAATGTTATGATTGTTTGGACCTTAAAAAGAGCTTTATATTTGGTCTCATCAATTTTACAGGGTGCACACAAGGCAAAACTGCTCAAAATGCTGAAAATTAATGAAAAGGAACTGAAGTTATGGGAAGAGTTAACTAAAAATATTAAGGTGGTTATCAATGAAGATGGTATTATAAGCCAGTTTGACGGGTATTTTAATTTAAAAGAATTAGACTGGAAGGCCTATAAGAAGAAATACGGAAATATACAGCGAATGGATCGGATTTTGAAGGCAGAGGGAAAATCTCCCAACGATTACAAGGTTGCCAAACAGGCTGATACTCTAATGCTTCCTTACCTTTTCCCTGTCTCTGAATTGCAAGAAATTTTTAACGGCCTGGGTTATGAATTCAATATGGAAATTCTCAAAAAAAATTATGAGTACTATGTCAAACGAACTTCGCATGGTTCAACTCTAAGCAAGGTTGTTCATTGTTATGTATCAGATATTTTGGGACAAGCGACAAAATCATGGAAGTGGTATTGTGAAGTTTTAAATTCTGATATTAATGATATACAGGGTGGTACTACACCGGAAGGAATTCATACCGGGGTTATGGGAGGGTCAGTATATATTGCTATCAAAATGTATGCGGGTGTCGACCTTATTAATGGTATAATAAATGTAGAACCGGATGTTCCAAAGAAATGGAAGCATATCCATTTTAAAATTAAATACCGGGATATCTGGTATATGTTTGAAATAGAAAAATATAAAATATCTGTCAAATTGTCATCTACCATTGAAAAACCTAAAACATACAGAGAAAAAATGATTATTCGTAATAAAGAATACCTCTTTGAACTGGATAAAAAACATGTTATTTGTCTCAAAAGAAACGGAGAAATAAATGGTTAAGAAACACATTCTTATCGTTGACGGGGATATTACTCATTCTGAGATGCTAAAAAGAAATTTAGAAACTGCAGGTTATAATGTAGAGGCTGTCTACCAGGGTAATGATGCTTTGCTGATATTAAAAAGAAAATGGATTGATTTAATTATATTATCTGTTACCTTACAGGGAATAATGAGTGGTATACAGCTTTTACAGGAATTAAAAGAAAATACAGAGTACAAGACAATACCCGTTATCATGCAAACAAGTAAAATTAATATGAAAAATATTGCCAAAAATCTGGGTACTGACTTATTTATAGCAAAACCCTATGATATTGATGAATTTTTAAAAAAAGTTGAGGAAATATTCCAGAAATCACAAGAATAAATTTAGCGAGGTATAAAATGGAAATTCATAAAAAATTTACATTACAGGAATTAACTGATAATTTAAAAAGGATTAAAGCAAGAGATATTATGACCAAAGATGTCATAACAGTTAAAAAAGATGACACCCTTGATGAAATTGCTACCTTAATGATTGAAAAGAGAATCAGCGGTTTTCCAGTATTGGATAAAGATGAAATAGTCGGAATAATTACCGCCAACGACCTCTTTCTGGTAATGGATTTGATAAAAACCGGTGAGATATTAACAGACAATAGTGAAAATAATTCTTTGCCAAAAGTTGATTTTGCCATGTCCACCGACATTATCACCGTTGAACCGGAAACTGATTTGGATGAAATTATCGCCTTAATGAAATACCGAAACATCCACACTCTTCCTGTAGTGAATAATAAAAAACTGACTGGAGTTATAGGAAGGCGAGATGTATTCAGGAATTTCTATTGTACAGTAAAAGGTATCTGCTAAAATTTTTTTCAGCTTTAACTATTCTGACATTCCGGTATAAAAAAGTACTGCATTTCTTAAAAATTCAGCAGTTCCAGGCTGACTCTTATCATAATACTGCTTAAATCTTTCATCAGCTACATACATTCGCACAAGACCTGCATGAGCTTCTTTA
This sequence comes from uncultured Atribacterota bacterium, assembly GCA_964636625.1. GTDB lineage: Bacteria > Atribacterota > Phoenicimicrobiia > Phoenicimicrobiales > Stramentimicrobiaceae > CAZWUL01. The sequence continues at coordinate 4,709 of CAZWUL010000010.1, forward strand.
TTATAACTACCCCAGTAAAAAGAAAGCCATTGACGATGCAAGTCCGCAGCCTTTTGACCCAGTTCTCCAGCAGGGTCACCAGCCTGCATAGCTATCTTTAGAGTTTCAATTAGCTCATTTTCTATTTTTATAATATTTTCATGTTCAGCCTTGCCCATTTTTTTTACCCTTTCATTAGACTGTCTGACTGTTTCCTTTCCAAACATTTCTCTTATTTCTCTACCATATTTTTCTTCATTTTCTGCAATTAACTCTTTCTTGAATCCTTTAAATCTTTCCTCATTACTCATGTTCATTCTCCTTTCTTTCACCATTATTGTCTTTTCTACATTATTAACCAGAGTCTCTAATTGCTCTTTTTGTTTTGTAAGTTTTTTGAGATGTTCTTTCAATGCCTGGAGCTCATCAAAATTCGGGGAATTGATTATTTTCAAAATACTTTTTAGATTCACTCCTAATGTTCGGTAAAATAATATTTGCTGTAACTTATCAATTTCTATTTGCGAATAAACGCGATACCCTGAAGAATTAATCCTCCCCGGCTTAAGCAATCCAATTTCATCATAATAGCGTAGTGTTCTTTTTGTTAATCCAGATAATTCTGCTAATTGTTTAATTGTGTATTTCATTGCTATTTACTCCCAGCCAATCCCTTTTTGTTTTTTAGATGTATATCTTTTATACTGGAATTATAAACCTTAACGTAACGTTAATGTCAAGATTTTTTTATAATACCTGTATTGCATAATATGTATTGCGTATTTAGGCAAAAACATAGAAATTTACCAATCTGTGCTCACCCAGTCAAAAAAAATTGTGATATTTAAGATACGGATATCAAGATAAGAAATTTATGTGGCCTCATGTTTGATAGTGCATTTTATTCTAATTTGTTTAAAAATAGCAGATAGCTTTCTGGTAAAAAAATAAAAAGCCTATCGATATTGTGTCTTCTACTTATCGACAGGCTTTTTGAAATCAGTAATTATAATTAATATCTTTTATAATGTTAGCAACCACAGGGGTCACAGGGATTGCACGGATCGCACGGATCAGATTGACATTCACACTGGTTATAGCAATCACCACACGGATCACAGGGATCGCAGGGGTCTGGTTCGCATGGGTTGCAAGGGTCACAGGTGTTACAGGGATCACATGGATTTGTTGAAGTGCCGGAGCTTGCTGGTATCACCGAGATTGCAATAGTGTCTTCAAATTCACCATCTTCTGTAATAACGGTAATTTCTGCTCCCGGCATAGCTATGGCTTCAACTACCCCATTTTCATCTACTGTCACCTTATTAATATCGCTTGATTCCCAGAACACAACAGTATGGGTTGCATCTATTGGCTCAATCTCTACTGATAACTGCAGTGTTTCTCCAGCCTTTAATACCTGATTTCCTCCTGCTATTGATACTCCGGTTATATGTATAACTCTCGGGAAACAACCACTTAGAAAGAACATTATAATAAAAAAGGTAATTATTAATTTACATAATTTATTAATGCTCATTTTTATTTTTAATCTCCTTTAAAATATTAATCCATAATAAGACATAAAATAGATTTTAATAAATATAGATTTTATTTTTTAATTACCTCCCCTATTGATATTCAATGCTTGCATTGCTTTATGTTATTTACTTTATTTAAAACCATAATAAAATATTATATTATAATCTTACAATAAAATATAAAATTAAACAATCTATAATTTCAAGCTGAGAGGGATTTTAAAAATTATTATTCTAAGTTATTTTTTGCAAAACAAATCTAATTGATGAAGTGGATAATAATTAATGTGTATTTGAAACAGAGGCGCATTATTATTAAGAACATAACAACTACCTTGTTGTTATTTATTGTAAAGCAATTTTTTTTAATATATTTAAAATGACGACATAAAACTATTTTTTTAATACCTGCGGATTGACAGTTGACCGGGGTTGCTTCCCCTTTAAAACAGATACCACAGATTCTGCAACTTTTATTTTTAATTCCCTGTAGGATTCTTCTGAGTAAAATGAAATATGAGGGGTGATAATTATATTTTCAAGTTTTAAAAGTGGATTATTCCAATCTGGGGGTTCTTTCTCCATAACATCCAAAGCTGCACCGGCAATCCACTTCTCTTTTAATGCCTTGTACAGGGCTTTTTCATCTATTAGGGGTCCGCGTGAGGTATTGATTAAAAAGGCAGTTTTTTTCATTTTATGTAATTTGTTCTCTCCAAATAAATGCCTGGTTTCTTTAGTTAAAGGGGCGTGAATGGAAAGAAAATCTGAATTAGCTAACAGATAATCCAGGTCAACCAACTTTATATCTTCCCCGGATTCAGATACATAAGGGTCATATGTGATAACTTTAAATCCAAATCCCAGTGCTTTTTGAGCAACTTTTCGGGCAATTCTTCCCAAACCAAAAAGACCGACAGTTTGGCCTTCTGTCCTAAAAAGTGGTTTTGCAACTGTAAAATCCCATTTTCGTTCTCTAACTTTTCTATCTAAAATTGTCAAACTTCTAGCACAGGCCAAAATCAATGACATGGTATGGGTGGAAACCTCATCGATACAGTAATCTGGAACATTGGCGACAATAATATTTTTCTTAGTTGCAGCTTCAATATCTATATTATCTACTCCAACTCCGTATCGAGCAATAACTTTACATTTTGATAATGCTTGAATCACCTTTTTAGTCATAGGGGCGTATTGATTGATAATTCCATCAACATCTGATGCTACTGTAATAACATCATCTTCTGTTTTACAGTTTTCTAGAATTAAATCTACATCTGCTTGTCTAAACACTTCTTTTTCAAACTCTATAGAAGGGTGATCACAATCTGTAATGACAATTTTGTATTTTTTATCAAACATGGGATTCTCTCCTAAATGGTTTAAAATATACCTATAAATTAGAGTAATAATTTTTATTACATCTTAACTACCTTCTACACTCTCCTGAAAGCTGAACTTCAGATATTTTTTCTTTTCATTTTTTATCTTTTAAAAATTTTTCAACATTATCTCGCGTTGGTTGCCCAACTGTTGAACCAATAGAAGAGCATACAATTGAAGCTACAGCATTGGCAAAACGTGTCATTTTTTTTAATTCCATCCTTTCAAGGATTCCAACAATAACTGCAGCTGTCAATGAGTCGCCTGCTCCTGTAGTTTCTAAAGTGCTTTGTACTTTGAATGGTTCACCGTAGTAAATTCCTTCTTCTGAGGAGCCTATAACACATCCATCCTTGCCAAGCTTTAGAGCAACCATTTTGGGACCCATAACCAAAATCTGCTTAACAATCTCCTTGGGTTTTCCTTTTAATCCTAACACCTCTGCCTCGCTTAAATTTAATGAAACAAGATTTGCAAAATTACTTATTGTATAAAAAGCAATGCTTTTAAAATATTCTTTACTCCATAAAGAGCTTCGATAATTCAAATCATAGGAAATAAATATATTTGACTGTTTGCATTTTTTCATAAAATAAAAAGAAGCTTCCATACAAGAATTACTTATAGCTTGAGAAATTCCACTAAGATGGAAAACTTGAATGCCATTCAAAGAAACCTTTTTAGCATCTTTTATAGAGTAATATGCCGATGCTGAATCTTTTCTTTTGTATATAAAATTATGAGCCCCTTGAGAATTATATATAGCAAAATAAACACCTGTTTGGTTATTATCATCATTAAAAACATATTTTGTGTCAATACCTTCCTTTTCCCATAATTCTTTTATTTTTTTAGCAAAAAAATCATTCCCAAGTCTGGTTGTATAGGTAGATTGATGGCCAAGTTTGGAAACTCCCAACGCAAGATTTGATGTATCTCCACCGATAGCCATCTTAAATACAGGCAACTCCTTCTTGGTTTCTTCTTTTGTAAAAAATCCTACTAAAGGCTCGCCAAAACACATAATCTTAGTTATATTATTGACCATATGAAACCTCCATTATCTATGGTACATCTTGGTTTAATTTTAATATAGGTGTTTCTATTTATATAAAAATATTATTTAGTTATTGAGCATAATCTTATAATAGACAATCTCTACTCTAGAATGATTAAAATTATCATAATCTTTATTAAATAAACAAACTTGGCTTTAAAAATAGTTAGTCTCTAAATTCAGTATTCTTTAAATTAAATTATCACAATACTAATAAAAATCTCATCTTAATAATACATAAAAATTTCCTGCACAATTTTCTGTCTAATAATTATGCTATTTACAGTAAATTGAGGGCTTGAAGGGCATTTTTAACTTTGTTTTCAGTATCTTTATCTATCTCAATCAAAGGACTCCGACTATGCCCTGCATCAATACCACGCATTTTTAAAATAGAATGCATAATGGGCACTGTAGGCCCGGTTTTAGTTATTTGTCTTATCCTTAAAATCTGGCGTTGAATTTTCATGGCTTCATCTCTGTTTCCTTCTAAATACTGATGGTACATCTTATACATAATTTCTGGATAGATATTTGCCATTCCGCATACCATTCCAGTTGCACCAGCATCAAAAGCTCCCATAAAAATTGCCTCAGTACCTATAATTAAATTAAAGTCTTTATAATCTGCAACAGCATCTTGAAATTGGTAAAAATTAACTAAATCAAAAGAACTATCTTTACACCCTTTTAATCCGTGATCTGCTAAATTTTTTAATAATGCTGGCGTGATACGGTTTTGAGAATAATGAAAATTGTTATAAACAAACACAGGAAACTCTTCTTCGCCAACCGCATCAATTAATGCCTTAAAATGTTGAAACAAAGATTGCTCGGGAAGATTTGGAGAATAGAATGGAGAAATAGCTCCTACTCCAGAAGCTCCTGCCTTTTTTGCATGTATTGCTAACTCTGTTGTCAATCGTGTGCTTGGTGCACCAACATGAGCCACAACAGGCACTTTTCCATTGACTTCATCAAGAATGATTTCTAAAGTCTTTTCACGTTCAGCTACAGACATTAAAGGACCACAACCATAGGTCCCAATAGGATAATAACCATCGACATGAGGCAGGGTAAATCTAACAATTTCACGTATACCTTCTTCATAAATATCACCATTAGGTTTAAATGATGACAACATAGGGGGGATAATTCCAATAAATTCTTTTGCTTTCATAATAATACTCCTCATTTTTTTAATCAAATTGATTTTTATAAATTGAAATATCTTACTAAACAGAATACAATGGTTTTCCGTCTTTTAGCATATGAAATACGTTTAGAGCAGTTTTTCTTTGCAAATCAGCAACTGATTTTTCTGAATACCAGGCAATATGTGGTGTAATCACTACTTTTTCCGGATATTTTGCTAATATTGATTGTTCATATTCATTATCCTGGTATTCTAAGACATCTAAACCTGCCAATGCTATCTTTTTTTTCTTCAAGCCATATTCTAATGCTTTTTCATCAACCAACCCGCCTCGTGAAGTATTGATAATTATTACATTGTTTTTCATTAAATCTATTTTTTCTTTATCTATCAAATGGTATGTTCTCTGGTTTAATGGAGCATGTATAGAAACAATATCTGATTGTCCTAATAATTCCTCCAGCGATACAAAATTAACCCAATCATATTTATTCTCTTTATCTTTAAAATAAGGGTCGTATGTTAAAATTCTCAAATTAAAATTCTTTAATTTTTCCGCAATTCTTCTAGCGATATTACCAAAAGCAACTAATCCAAGTGTCTGGTCAGAAAATCTAAAGATGGGCTTTATCTTTTCATAGCTCCATTTTCCATTCTGGAATAGGTTACTTGTAATTGAAATCTTTCTTACACAATTAAGAATGTGAGCAATTGTACTATCAGATACTTCTTCAATACAATAATCTGGTACATTTGAAACAATAATCCCTTTTTTCTTAGCTTCTTCTACATCAATATTATCTACACCAATTGCATAGCGAGAAATAATACGACATTTTTCTAAATTTTGAATAACTTTTTTATTAATATCAGCAAACTGACAAATAATTGCATCTGTGTCCTTAGCATATTCTATAATCTTGCTTTCATCTTTTACACCACCACTATAAAACTTGGTACAATCTACAATTTCGACATCCCCCAGTTTTTTTAGTATATTAACCTCTTCATTATTATTTGGATAATAATAATCAGTAAAAACTATTTTGTATAATGACATTATTATGTACCTCCTTTTATCCTATTAACCCTGCCAATTTCGCCAAAAATAATGAGCCATTGATACTCAGCTTATCAACATCTTGTTTATTTGTTATTTTAATGATTTTTTTAATAGACTTTTTCTTATTCAATAAATACTGATATACCAATGTTCTTTGTACAGGACCAATTAATATAAATGTTCCGTCTAAAGCCAACTTATATTTTTCTAATTGAGCCATTGCTTCTATGTCTTCGGATGCGATTATTGCTTCAACAAATAGCTTACGCTCATACCATTTAGTTTTAAGAAGTACATCCATAAAACGAGGCAATAACAAGGAACGCAAAAATCCACTCTTTCTTACCCAACTATAGGCAGAATCTATGATTTCTTCATTAAAATAATTTTCATCATCAACTTTAATATCAACATCGCATTCCTTTCTAACAGATTTCCCCACAAAAGTTTCTTTTATAATTGCCTCATAAACCTGGCCTGAAACTGTAGTAATACTTCCCAGGATATTCTTTTGAGAGTCTATAGGTATAAACTTAGTATGAGAAGAAAGCACTACCATGGTCAAGGGAGGTTCAATATCATATAAACTAAATAATCCAGCAACTTGTGTCTCTTCTCCTCTCATAAAATCCAGATTTCCTACATCCATAATTGTAGTTTTTTGTGCATCATATTTATTTTTTATGCCACGAATAAAATAGATTGGGATATCAACCGGAAAAACTGAAGCATCATGTACTTTTGTAATATTTTCTGCTAAATCTCTAATTCCTGCTGGAGCCCAGAGATGAGGAATCTCTTTTAATCCAATCTCAGAAGTAATCATCCCAGAAGAAATTACAAAACTGACTTCCTTCAATTCTACGTTAGCATTTTTAAGTGCCTGATAAAAGGTCTCACTTAATCCTTTCTTTAATTTTTCGTTATTACCATAAATGGCAGTATCTCTTACCCCAATTTTTTTTTCTGCTTTTCCAATTATTTTCATATCTTTATCAACAATATACACTCTTGAATTAGTAGTCCCACAATCAATTGTTGCATAATACATTTTATATCACACCCATTTCAGCAAGATGCTTTTTAATTTCCTCTTTCTCTTTTTCTACAGCCGGTACAAATGGGGAACGAGGGTATACTTTAATAATATTCCGGATTTCCAACATTGCATAAACTGCTAATTGAGTGGACTTAGCTAAATACATGATGTCTCTTAGTTGATTTACCTTAAATTGAGTCTTACGGCATGCTTCAAAATCATTATTAATTCCTTCTTGATACATTTTTTGACATATCTCTGGAAAAGCATTACCTAAACCAGGAATAAACGCACTTGCACCTAAAGCTCGTGCAGAAACCCACATAGCTTCAGTTCCCAAGGCAATATCAAAATTATTATCACTCAATTCCCGCATATAGGAAGCAAAAGTCAATATATTGAATGTAGCATCCTTAATCCCATGTATACCCATCTTCTTTAACTTCTTCATTGTATTTAAGGAGATTTCATAACCTGAAAACTTGGGATTATGATAGAGATAAATAGGATAATCGCTACTAACAGATTTCAACATAGCACCATAAAATTCTAAAACACTATCTTCATTATGATGAAAATAATAAGGGCTAACTGCAGCTGCTGCCTGACATCCAATTTCTTTGGCATGTTTGGTTAAAATAACAGTATCTCTAGTGTTAGTTGTGCCAGTATGAACTATAATGGGTATTTTGCCATTTACTACTTCAAAAGTTATTTCGGCTACTTTCTTTCTTTCTTCTACTGACATTAAAGGACCACTACCGTATGAACCACAAATAAATAAGCCATCAACATTTTCCTTTAAAAAATTAACTAAAATCTTCAAGTTATTGATATCTAAATTCCCTTCTTCATCGAAAGGCGTTATCATTGGTGGAACAACTCCTTTTAATTTAAACATCACAATCCTCCTTAATAAATTTTACTGTTTATAATAAATATTAATTAATATCAAAATAATTGCACCGTTAGCAATCTGTCTTCCCGCTTCTGGTATATTAACTATTGTTAATATACTTTCCAGTAAAATAAACAGGATAGCTCCTGCAATTGTACCTATATAACCGCCTTTTCCACCAGTGATAGAAGTACCTCCGATTACAACCGTAGCAATAGACCACATAATGTATTCATTTCCAATTCCCAAAAAAGCAGTTTGAGTATATCCAGCCATTAAAGTCCCTGTTAAAGCTGCTGCCCCACCACTTATTGCATAAACAAAAGTTTTTATAAATTTTGTTTTCACTCCTGACATGAAAGCTGCTTTTTCATTAGCACCTATATAATATATTTTTCTGCCCAAAACAGAAAAATTTAAAAATAATATAGTTAAAAAACTTAAAATAATCCAAATGATAATTATCACAGGAAAAATGTTAAATAACCTTCCAACTCCAATAAATCTCAATAGCGGCGATGCTAGTCCTTTTGGTGCCCCATGACTAAATATTAAAGTCACACCAGTAACCAGGGAACCTGTCACAAGAGTGATTACCAACGGGGAAATACCCAGATAAGACACAAACAAACCACTAAAACTACCAAAAATCATTCCCAGTAAAATAACTGCCAAAACCGCCCATGCAGTATTTGAATCCAATCCATTAATTAACATGCAAGAAAAAACATTACCCATCGTGATCAAAGGCCCTACAGAAAGGTCAATACCTCCAGTAAGAATTACGATTGTCTGTCCTATTGATACTATTCCCAAGAAAGAAGCGGTTCTTAATATGGCATAAATGTGATCACGAGCCAAAAACCCCTTTGATAATGTTTCTCCAATAATAAAAAGTATAAGGATTAAAAAAAATAATAAAAATATCAATTTATTTTGTGATGCCATATCAGATAATTTAATTTGGTTAATGCTTTTACCATTTTTGTTCATCAATCCCTACCTATTTCCCCTAATTCTTTATTTTTAGAATATAATACTTTATTCTTGAAATTTTGTAAGATCTTGCTTGCATCAGGAGATGATATTACTAATGCAATTATTAAAACTAAACCTTTTGCTATATACTGATAAAAAGCAGTAATACCTAAAAGATTAAGAATATTATTCAATAAATAAAATATATAAGCTCCGCCAATAACACCAACAACACCACCCTTTCCTCCTGATAGAGCTGTTCCTGCAATAACAGCAACTGCAATAGAGTTCAAAACATATGGTTCACCAATTATTGGATCTGCAGAAAACATCCATCCAGAAAGAAACATTCCAGCAAAAGAGCCTAACAAACCACTGACTCCATATACCAATATTTTATATTTTTCACAAGGAATACCGGATTCATATGCAATTAATTCATTACCACCTATTGCATACAATGACCGTCCAAACTCTGTTTTTCCAAGAACAGAATGCCCAATTAATACAGAAGATATGATGATGAGCAAAGGAACTGGTATAACATTAAACAACCTTCCAGTGATTGTAAGAGCTACTGATAGTGAAACAGTACCTCCCGGTATAGGCATAATGTACAGAGTTACTCCTAACCAAATAGCGCTGGTAGCCAGGGTAACAATAAGTGGTGGCAATTCTTTCTTTGATATAAAATAACCGTTAATAACGCCGACTCCAAAACCAACTATTGGAGGTATTAAAAACCATAAAATAATATTTAATGGTGTATTTATATAGGGCAAGCTGGCAGCAATAACATTGGTTAGTCCTATAATTGAGCCAATCGATAAATCTATACCACCAGTCAGTATTACAAAAGTTTGAGCCATTCCTGCCAGAATCAATGGAGTAATTCTTGTAAATAAATTGACATTATTATTCCAGGTAAAAAAGCGCGGCTCAATTATTCCGGCAATAACATAAATAATAATAACAACGATATATATAGGAAAATATAAACGAATTTTTTGTTGACTTTCCTTCATTCTTTTGCCTCTTCCAAAATATTAATATTGCTTACTGAGGCTTTCATTATTTTTTCTTCTGTAATTTCATTACCACTTAAATTGGCAGTTAAAAAGCCCTGGTTCATTACCAAAACACGGTCACAAATTCCAATCAATTCAATCATTTCACTGGTATAAATAATGATAGCAACTCCCTGATCAGCCAATTCTCTTATTAATTTATATATTTGTTGTTTCGTTCCAACATCAACACCTTTTGTGGGCTCTAACATAACCATTACTTTTGGCTTAGCAAGTAGCCACTTTGCTAATACCAATTTTTGCAAGTTCCCACCACTTAATGAACTGGCAATCTGATTATGGGATACTATCTTGATAGATAAATTTCTCACTATGTCTCGAACTTCTTGTTTTTCTTTTTTCATCTCTATCAATCCAATATTTTTTCTTTTATCAACAGTGGCTGCTGCAATATTGTGTAAAATTGATAAAATTAAAAAAATACCTTCGGTGTTTCTATCTTCTGGTATCAATGAAATCCCTTCTTTAATTGCTTTAGTAGGATTTTTAGGGATAAAATGCCGACCTGAAATGATTATCTTTGTATCCATCTTACTGCCCAAACCAAATATGGATTGTAATAATTCAAATTGACCTTGTCCTTGCAAGCCCCCTATTCCCAATACCTCACCTTTATGGACAGAAAACTTTACTTCTGTTTTATATTTTTCTGAAAAACTCCGTAAAGAGAATATTTTGTCTTCCTTTATTTTAGTAGCTTTATCCGGAAATATTTGAGAAAATTCCCTGCCAATCATTGACAAAATAAGTTTGTCCTCATCAAAATATTCTTTTTCCCGGGTAATTACAACCTTACCGTCTTTCATTACTGTAATGACATCTGAAATTTCCAGAACTTCTTTCAACCGATGTGAAATAAAAATAATTGCCTTATTGTTTTCTTTGAGTTTTTTAATTATTTTAAATAATCTATCTACTTCTTCCCTGGAAAGAGCTGATGTTGGTTCATCAAAAATAATAATTTCAGGATTTTGTGTTAAAACCTTGGCTATTTCAACCATTTGTTTTAACGCTACCGGTAAAGGGCCAACTATCTCTTCTGGATCCAATTTAATATTTATTTTATCTAAAATATTTTTGCTTTTTCTTTTGATTTCATCCCAATCTATAAATCTTTTCTTTTTGGCCCAGATTCCCATAAAGATATTTTCTGCAACAGATAAATCCGGCAACAGTGACAGTTCTTGATATACAATTCCCACGCCGGATTCTCTTGCGTCTGCATAATTATTGAATCTTTTTTCTTCACTATTTATAATAATATTCCCCTTGTCTTGAATATGTATACCTCCTAATATTTTCATAAGAGTGCTTTTCCCTGCACCATTTTCACCAACCAATCCATGGACTTCTCCTTTTTTGCAAATAAAATTAACATCGTCTACTGCCAAGGTACCAGGAAAAGATTTTTTTATACCTTCCATTTTCAAGACAATTTCTTTTGTTGAAGTGTTTGTATTTAGATTCATTCCAATCTCCATTAATTATAATTCACTGAAAAGAGGGGGAAATAATACAATCCCCCTCTTTTGCTATTTATCTATACGCTAAAAATTACCTCTCAAATATCTGCTTTACAACCTCTTCCGGTAATTTAGAGTTACACCAGTAACTATTTGGTAAATCGGGTTTTACATACTCATATAGATTGTCTGAAGTAATAGTTGGGATGGGTATATATGTTTCATGTTCAAATGGCTGATTTGTTAAAGCCTTTAAAGCAACGTCCATTGCTTCTACACTACACCAGGTAGGCATACTTGTTGCTATGGAATCAAATTCTGGGTAATCGCCATCCCTTAATTCTGCCCATATTTTCAAGAAACCATTTCCGTCTTCACCGGTAACTGGTGGAGGTTCTTTCCCTCTTTCCAAATATGCTTCAACAACTGCTTCTGACATGGCACCGCCCTGAGACCAAACACCATCGATGCCAGGATATGCAATTAATAATGCTTCCATGGCTCTTTTTGCTTTAGCATAGTCCCAGTCTGCATGCACCTCTTGAACAATTTCTATTCCTGGATATTGATCAAAAACATTTTTTGCCCCTTCAAATCTTTCAGCAGAAATTGCAGTTCCCTTCATTCCGTTAAAGGCAATTATTTGGCCTTCTCCGCCGATTTTTTCAGATAACCAGTCAGCCTGAACTCTCCCAAACTCTTTTTGGTCAACAATTACATGTGCTGTAACATTATCTGTATAAACAAGATTATCAAAATCTACCACAACAATGCCAGCTGCCATTGCCTTGTTTACAACAGGAATTAGGGCTTGAGGTGATGCTGCAGTAATTAATATTGCATCAACTTCTCTTACTATTAAATCCTCAATATCTGAAATTTGCTTAGAAATATCTTCTTCCGCTTCTGTAACAATTAACTCTTCTACTAAATCTCCATATATTGCAGATGCAGCATATCTGGCTTCTTCCACCATCTGAACACGCCAGGAATTCCCCAAACTAAAATTACTTAAGCCAATTACAAAAGGTCCTTCTTTGGCAACTCCGTTTGTTAACATAAGAGTTCCCAAAAACATAGTCACTAACACTAAAATTAAAAATTTCTTAAACATTTTTTCCTCCTTAAATTGAAAATATTATTGTAAATTACAACTTTAATCGATAGTTTTCACCTCCTTATTACTTAATATTCTCGTAAAAATTACCTTGCAAATACAGGCATTATCTCTCCACCATTTTTACAAATTATAATATTAGAATTTTTACCCTGAATAGAAAAAGCTAATTCTATAGCATCTTGAGCATTTGCTGCCCAATAAAAACCAAGTTTCTCTGCGGTTTCTTTATTTATACCCGGACTAACTAGAACAGCATTTCCTTTTTCTCTAATAACTCTTCCCACATGTACAAGATGGGCCGCAAGAGTAAGGTCTTTTATCATTCCCCTATCTGCAAATTTTTTTATTTTTTCAAAAGATTGATACCCAAAATTAATAATTTCCGGATGCTCATCTGAAACACCTTCTGGGCAAGGAGTAACAAGTATCAAAGTGCCTCCTTTTTTTAAAGCAAGGTCCCCGGAATAAATCCCTTTAGATGCTTGCCATAAATTACTATCAGCGGGGTAAGAATCAGTAAGTACAATATCTGCCTGAGTTGAAATATTAAAACCATAAATATCTTTTGCAGCAAAACATCCTTCCTTAAAAGCCTTTACTGGATCACCAGCAAAACACTTATATACCTTTCCACTACCATCTTGCACAGTATTTATGATAAATTTAAGGCCAGCCTTTACGCCGACTCTATTTATTTCTTCTCTTACTGGATTATCTATTTTGCCCATTATTTCTTCACCATTAAAGAGAGCACTTAACCAGTGAGTTTGACCAGTTGTAATATTCCCACAAATACCAGGTTGCACAATTTTAGCACCACCAGAAAAACCTGCAACGCGATGTGGTACAATATGTCCAATGCCAATAATAAAATCAAATTCAGTAATTATCTTGTTAATCCATATCTCTGTTCCTCGTTCAGTACTTCCTAAGCTCACTAATTCACTGTCCTCAAACCATAGATGATCAATTAAATTAAAATCATTAACTATTTCTCTTCCATATTTGATTAATTTTTCTTCGTATTTCATTATCCTATGAGTTCCCGAGGCTATCATTATTTTGATGTTTTCTTTATCGATTCTGCACTGTCTTATTTCATCTATTAATATAGGTAAAATAATTTCTACAGGAGTTGTTCTGGTGTAATCATCAACAAGAATCAATACTTTTTTAGAGCCTTGTATTAAGTCTTGTAATGGGTATCCAATAGGATTTTTAATGCTCTGTGTAATAATATTTTCTGTGGATTTTTTCATTATTTCCGGAACACTTGGCTTAATAATATTTATTATATGATCTTCTGAAATACTAACTGAACTAATACCTTCATAAGGGAATACTATTTTTTTCTTCATATTTTTACCTACAAATTTTCTTAATTATATCTTTTATCCGAAATTAATCCAAAATTTTCCAAAAATCTTTCTCTCATATGAATAATTTTTAAAAATAATCACTATTGGCAATCCACCCACCATCTACAGTCAATATTGACCCATTAACATAGCTAGAATCCTCAGAACCCAAAAAAACTGCTGCCGCTGCTATCTCTGATGGTTTAGCAATTCGTTTTAACGGGATTCTCTTATTCGTTCTTTCTTCAATTTCCGGTTCTTCCATAAAACGTGCAAATGTAGGATCAGTAGCAGTCACTCCTGGTGCAATACCATTAACTAAAACCCCGTATTGGGCTAATTCAATAGCTAATGTTTTTGTTAACATAATTACTCCTGCTTTTGCAGTACAGTAAACTGAACTTTTCCCCGCTCCAACTATACCCATTTTGGAAGATATTGTAATGATCCTACCTGACCCCTGCTTCTTCATTACCTTTGCCACTCTGGTACTCATTAAAAAAGTTGAAGTCAAGTTGATTTTAATCATTCTATCCCAAGCTTCCAAATCTGTTTCTAATGCATAGCATTCTTCATGTTTCCCGACTGAACAAACCGCAATATCAATTCGATTATATTCTTGAATTGTTTTTTTTATTATTTCGTCAACACCATCGGGAGTACAGGCATTAGCCATTACATATGACGCTGAACCGCCATTTTTTTCAATTTCTTTGACAATATTTTTTGCTTCCTGCAAAGAATCTAAACCATTTAGCACAACCCGGGCTCCTTCTTTTGCAAATCTAATAGCAATTGCTTTTCCAATTCCTCTTGTTGAACCCGTAATAATAGCAATTTTATCCTCCAGATTATTCAATTAATGCCTCCTTTTAAAAAATAAAAAATATATAATTCTAAGAATTTAAAATTGCAATGGCTCTGCAAGGAGCTCCATCTCTACCTTTTAGTTTAATAGGCAAGGCGCTTACTAAGAATTCTTTATTTTCTGGAATAAGATAAAGATTCTTTAAATTTTCCACAATGGGTATATTTGCTCCAAGCAATAAGTGATGAACTGGACTAGTTTTTGACCCAAAAGGGTCAACAGCTGTTGCATCTGTCATATACGCCTTTATTTTCTTGCTAATAAGCCAGTCAACAAGCTCTTCTGATGGAAAAGGGAATATTTCATTATATTTATTACTTTCAGCATATTTTTCAATCCCGGTTTCTAATACAAAAATATGATTTTCCTTTAATTTAAACCCAGATGAAATTATTTCCTCTAAAGTAATCTCCTGTCCATTCAGTTTTTTATTATATTTAAAAATACTTGCATGTCCATATAGATTTTCTAAGGGTATTTCATTAATACTCATTACATTATCTAAAAAGTGTTTCGGTGCATCAACATGTGTACCAGTATGGGCATTCATAGTAAGGCGTGTTAAATTGTAGCCCTCTGAGTTAACTCGGCCCAGCCACTGAAAAACAGGTCGCTCATTTCCCGGATAAACAAGCATATCACTTTGCAATGAATAACTTAAATCAATAATTTTCATATTTTTCATAGCCATTGACTCTCCTCATTTACCTTACATTCTTTTAATATTATTTCAGATATCTTAGGACCTGGGCAACAACCTTTGATATAAATAGTCCTTGGGTCATTCTGGTATGTTTTCGGAGTACAGTCACCAATTACGAAATATGGCCCTTCTTTTAAGTGTTTCTCAAAATTAATATCTTTTGCGTTAAACCCTAACATAAATGTTGGTTTTCCTACATTTTTGCTAATTTTTTCCCAAACACCATCTCTTTCCCAGAAAAGCGCAGGTCCCATAATCCATGCAAAACATCCTTCACACATTCCTCCCAGAATAAAATTGCACGGAAAACGATTATATGGAACAATAGTTGGTCTTTTTAATTTTATAGATAATTCATTAGGGTTATCACCAACAGTAACTATTTTATTTCGATCAATCTCCCCAATGCCATCCAAAAATGAAGTTAAAGTAAATGGCAATTCATTTACGTTAAAATTAACTAATTCAGCCGCAATTGCATCTAATGCGACCGGGTCATTGGAAGCCAAAAGTGCTCCCAGAAATCTTGGAGTAGACAAATCCGGTCCTTCTCCTTCTCCCACAATTACAGCATCAGCAAAGCATAGCGATTCCGGTAATAACTGATGAACTTCAGATACCAATTTTGGTAATCTTGTTTGATGATATTCCAGCCTTAAATCCTGAGGTATTAGACCAACCCAATTTTTAACACAACAAGTCATTTTAGCAATTCGATGTGTTTTTAATTTTGCAAAGTTAATAACATAATCTGCCTCAATTGCCTTTTTGGGAAGAGAAATTGTTTCCAACATGTCACTATTTGGAAGGTTTACTTCAACTCTTTCTAATGAATCATCAATATTAACAAATTCTCCGCCTGCTAATTTTATTTCTTCCGCCATGCCTGTTTCTTTAAAGGAATCACTGCTTTTCATGTAGCTTGCAGGAGAATCTCCAATATATATCTTTTTTACACCTCTATCTTTAAGCAAATATATCAAGCTGGAAATAAATTTTGGTTCAGTTGTTATACTGTCTTTTGCAGTAGCTCCCATAATAACATTTGGCTTAACAAAAACTTTGCCACTTGAAGGAATCTTTATCCCTTCTGATTCTAAATTTGAAATAGCCTTAGAAACCATATCATAAAAATTGACTTGGTCATATACAGCACTATTTGATTTTGTTATCGAAACTACCGACATTTTATTTGGTTGCATAAATCAACCTCCTTAAAATCATTTCATAATTTATAAGAGGAAAAAGACTATTATATTTTATGGATTTACATTAATAAAATTTAATTCTAGAAAATTATCTTGATTTTTCTAATTTCACATATATGCCAACAATAACAATAACTACTAAACCCTGTGCTAATAGTTTGCCTGCACCACCTATTCCCATCATTGTCAATATGCTGAATAAAATCTTTAAGACAAGTACACCAAAAATTGTTCTTTCTACTCCGCCACGAGCTCCAGTAAAAATAGTGCCACCAATAACAACTGCAGCTATAGCTGATAGTGTGTGGTCCATACCAAGACCTCCCCCTCTATAGGTAAGCTCTGGAACACCTGTGTATCCCAACAAAAACAATCCGGCTATAGCTGAGAACAAACCACTTATGAGATAAACAAAAAATATCACTTTTTTATTTTTTATTCCTGAATGATAAGATGCTTTGGGATTGCTTCCTATTGCATAAACTTCCCTGCCGAATACGGTGAACCTCATTATTACTGTCATTATTATAGCAAGAAATATCCATATAAGTACAAGTATAGGAATATCACCTATCTTACCAATACTTAAATGTCTTAAAATTGGAGATGCAAAGCCACTTGTTCTGGCAAAAATAAAAATACTGCCGGTAAGGGTTGCCATCATTCCTAAAGTCATAATAAAAGGAGGAATCCTTAAATAGGCAATGCCTGTTCCATTAATCAAGCCAATCAGCAAGCCCAGACCTAAACAGATAAAAATCGGCACTATCCTGTTCTGTCCGCCCATCAACATAGCCCCAACAGCGTCTGCCACAAGCATAGTTGCGCCCACAGAAAGGTCTATACCGCCGGTTAGAATAACTATTGTTTGACCTATGGCTGATATTCCAAGTATTGCTGTATCATGCAGGACTGAAATCAAATGTTGTACAGTTAAAAATCTTGGATTTAAAATACCAGCAATCACAATAATGACAAATAGCATTAAGCACAATATAATAATTTGCATCATATCCTTATTTACATTTACTTTCTTTCCGGTTTTTGTATTTGTCATAATTCTGCCTCTCTTTGCTCATTTACTCCAAACATTCTGATTGCCACAATTATTACTAATAACAAACCCTTGGCAATATAGGTATACCAAATATTAACTCCGATAAGATTAAAAATTCTTGATAGTGAAGTAAGTATCAAAACTGCGCCTATAGTTCCTTTGTAGTCTCCTCTGCCTCCGGATAGAATTGTTCCGCCCATTACAACTGCGGTTATTGAATCCAGTGGGTACAAAACTCCCACATTTGCATCTCCGCTTGCCATTACGGCACTAAGAAATAAACCGGCTAATGCAGCCATAAAACCACTTATAGCAAATACCGCAGTTTTAATAAAAGTTACATTTATGCCTGAACGGTAAGCAATTACCTCATCATTCCCTACTGCGTAGATATTTCTACCAAAATTGGTTCTTTTTAAGATAAATTCACCTACCAATAATGCTATAATTAATATAATTATTGGTGTCCAAGCGATATTTGCTGTTTCTTTCAATAAAAAATTTATGAATTTCATTGGAATAATGCCTCCGGGATAATCCCTTATAAGAAGCCCGGAACCTTGACAAACAGCCATCATCCCAAATGTCATTATAAATGAATCTATCCTGAACTTTGAGACAGCAATTCCATTTATTAAGCCAACAATGGTTCCTACAAGAAGCGGAATGAAAATCCCCAAAAATATATTATCATTCATCGTTACAGAAGCAATAACAGTTGATAATCCAAGTATGCTGCCAACAGACAAATCGAATTTTCCACACAAAATAACCAGGTTCTGACCTAATGCTATGAGAGCTAAAGGAACCGAAAATACAACTATGGTCATAAAGACACTTATCTGCCTGAAATAGGGAGTAATCATGCTGGCTATAATCCATATGATAATCATTAGTATGTAAATATACCATTCTCCGATTATTTTTTTTATTTTCATATCTAGTTTACTCCTATAGAAGCTTTTAATATTTTCTTTTCTAAGGTTTCTCTATCTTCAGTTCCAATAATATTGAACTCTTTGGCTATTTTTCCTTCCCTTAAAACAACAACCCTGTCAGGAAGATTTAAAATTTCAATCATATCAGATAAAACCAACAGAATGCTTTTACCTTCGTCGGCTAACTTTCTTAATATATGATAGACTTCAGATTTTGCCCCCATATCCAGTCCCTCTGCTGGTTCATCACACAAAAGAAAATCTGGCAGAGCAAGCAACCATTTACTAAATACCACTTTTTGTTTATTTCCGCCACTAAGGCTGTTTACTTCTGTGGATAGAGATGGAGCAATTATATTCATCTTTGAACTGATATCACTAATCTCTTGTTTTTCTTTGTTTTGTACTATAAACCCTGCTTTCTGTCTCTTTTCTAAACTTGATAAAGCAATATTTCGACGAATACTATGCGAAAAACAAAGCTCATCTTCTCTTTTATTAGAAATAAAAGCAATTTTTTGTGTTTTTGCTTTAACCGGGTTATTTATAGTTACCTCTTTATTGTGAATAAATAATTTACCGCTACTTTTTGGCATTTGCCCAAACACCGCTTTCAGTAATTCGCTTTGCCCATGTCCTCTAAGTCCGGCAAGTGCTACAATTTCCCCTTTGGCAATATCTATATTTATATTATTCAATTTCCCTTCTATGGATAAACCTTTTATTGAATAGATTACTTCTCTTTCTTTCCTGCCGGCACCAATTCTTTTTGGAAAGATTTCACTCAATTTTCTGCCCATCATTAAACTAACTAACCCTTCTTCGGTAACATCTTTAGCCTCTGTTTTTTTTACCATTTTTCCTTCTTTTAATACTAATGTAGTATCAGCAATACTGAAAACCTCTTTTAACCTATGAGAAATAAAAATTATAGTCTTGCCTTCATCTTTTTTATTTCTTACAATTTCAAATAACTTGTCTACGCTTTCATAATCGAGGGTAGCGGTTATCTCATCTAAAATGATGATATCAGGATTACATCTTATCATTTTAGCAAATTCAACTAACTTTCTTTCTTCCGGGCTTAGCGAAATCGCATATTGTCTTACATCAATCTTAAAGTTTAAGTCTTTTAATACCTTCTCAGCTTCTCTGAATATTTTTGAATATGACAATATTCCATTATGCCTAAACTTGCCCTGTTCACCAAGAAATATATTTTCAGCTACACTCATATAATTGATTAAACTTGGATCTTGAAAAACAGCGCCAATACCATATTCTCGGGCTTTATGAATACCTGTTATATTAACCTCTTTACCCTGAATAAACACTTTTCCTGTGTCAGGCTTCATGGCACCCATCAAAATGTGAACAAGCGTCGATTTACCTGCACCATTTTCTCCAACAAGTGCACATATTTCACCCTTGTTAAAAGAGGTGCTGACTTTACTTAATGCACGTACTCCGGGAAAGGACTTACTTATGTCATCGACTCTTAAAAATTTATCCATCTATATAATCGCTCTTTCTCTTTAGTTTTTCTTACGGTTTAATTTAATTTTATCAAAGTTGTCCTTTTTAAAAAAAGGACAACTTTGATTTCCAAAAAAAACTATCTATATACAAAATACAAATTATTAACTACCTACCAGCAAACATTTCATTAATCACTTCATCTGGTAGTGTAGTGGTAAGCCATGACAAGTCAGATAAGTTGGGATTGACAATCTTTTCAAAATCATCAGGACCATAAAATGGTGAAGGAACCATAACATGTTTCTCAATATACATACCTCTTAAAGCATCTAATGCAGAACGGACTGCAAGTCTGCTAAGCCACACTGGTTTACCTGTAGCGCAAGCAGGTATTCCATACTCGAGAACTTGCTTACAAAATCCATTATCATCCTCTGAAGCATGAGGATAATCTGCTGGATTCAATCCCGCTTCTAACATAGCATCTACCATAGCTCTTGACATTTGACCACCTTGAGACCAAACACCGACAAAATCAGGATGTGCAGTTATTAAAGCCTTAGAAACTTCTTTTGCTTTGTCATATGACCATTCAGCATACTCTGCGTAAACCCTGATATCAGGGTATTTCTCAAAGACAGATTGGCCACCAGTCCATCTCTCAATATCTACCCCATATCCAGGGATACCTCTTAATGCCAGTACTATACCCTCTCCACCAATCTGTTCGACTAACCACTCAGCACCTGAACGACCGAACTGAACTTCATCATTATTCTGAAATGCAGTATAATTGGTCGTATTAATTCCACTCTTATTGACAATAGTTACAATACCTGCATTATATGCTCTTTCCACAACAGGAGCTATAGCAGTAGGAGATGCTGGATCTATTATAATTGCATCAACTCTTCTTGAAATCAGATCCTGAATATTTGCTATCTGGGTTGGGATATCACCACCAGCATCAACATGAATAAATTCAGCAATATCATCACCGTACATTGCCAGCTCTGCTTCCATCTCTGCTTTGTAAATTTCCATCCAGGTTACTCCCATGTGATTTGTTGACAGAGCAATTGTATATGGGGGATCTTTCTTATAATCCAAAGTATCAATATTCCATTTATCGAGTTCAGCCGGTTGCCAATTATATCCAACAGCGTCCTGCAATGCTTTAACATCTTCAGAAACATCTGCACCGACTACAGTTATTGCAGCAAAAATCATCAGTAATACCATTAATACACAGTACCATAGTTTTCTCATTTTAAATACTCCTTCCATAAATTTTTAAAAATTACTATTTTTTCTTATACGTAATAAACCAATAAACTATTTATTATTTCACCTCCTTTTTTAGATATTCTAGATATCTAATTTATATTTCAGCTACAATATTTACTGGAGAACCGTCCAATCCAACTAATCGTAAGGGAAATGCATATACTTTTTTAATTTTTTTATCAGCGATTTTACCAACATTTACATCTTCAAATATAAGTAATGGCCGGGTATTATACAAATCTCCATCCAATAATGTTTTATGAACTCTAAAATTATTTTTAGGTCCAAGGATTGCGCTTTCTATGCTTAATACATCAATAGCAACTGCCTTAACATTTAATAATTCTGTACGAATGAATTTTGCTACTTCTTCAGAAATTGCTGGAAAATCATCTGCATATATTTCAATTTTATTCCTCTTATTACAGTATCCGGTATAAAAAAACAATATATCAGCAGTCTTCAATGAATTTCCATAACGCTTCAAATCTTCTAATTGTAATAACTCAGATTTATTTAATTCCTTTTTAATTACTAGCGGATTATTGAATACAAAATCCTCAATGGGAATCTGATCAATTGTTTTCCCTTTATCATAAAAATGAAAAGGGGCATCAACATGAGTGCCATTGTGAATATAATGTTTAAAAATAGTTGTATTTGATGGGCTGCCTTTTTTGATTCTATCAACAGGAATGATCTCCTCTTCAGGAGATCCTGGGTACACTGGCATATCTTTACTGAAATGATAAGATATTTCTATATACATAAATATCCCCTTTCTTCCTTTTAAAAAAAATATTTTATATCAGAATATAGAATATACATTAGTTATATCTTGTAATTATCAGTAGAATCATTGATGCTTTTTAGTTTTTCAATATGTCTTATTTTCAAATGCTCTATATGTTTCTCCATAAGACTCTCCGCTAAATCAGGCTTAGAATCTCTAATGGCCTCATATAATATCTTGTGTTCTAAAACTGTATTATTAAGAGAATATAGATATACACCCACATTCATTATTTCCTTTACCCTATCTCCAATAGCAATTTGTAGATTGTGTAAAACTGAATTGTTGCCAGCTTTCCCAATAGTAAAATGGAATTCCAGATCTAATTTGACTCGTTTTAAATCAGTTTCTTTGCATTTACTAATTTCATTAATCTGTTCATCCAATTTTTGTAAAATTGGACCGTTTCTTTTAATAGCAGCCAATCTGATCAATTTACATTCTATCGCTTTTCTTGCTTCTAAAAGGTCTTCGATTTCTTTTTCCTTAGTAATAACCATATATCTAAACGAATTATTCAGAATAGCTCTGTTTAAATTGTTTGCAATTAAGTTACCCTTTCCATGTTTTCTTTGCACAATCCCTAAAAAGGCAAGGGCACCAATAGCCTCTCTAAGTACAGGTCTGCTAACTTTGAACATTTCAACCAATACACGTTCTGATGGCAAGCTGTCTCCTGGTTTTATCTTTCCATCACTAATAGCTTTTAATATCTGATTGATAATGTTTTTCGCACTTGATGTGCTTATTATTTCTTTAAACAATTTTAATTTTCTCCTATAAATCTTTTAATGCTTGACACAATTTACCAACAGACTCTTTATCCATTCTTCTAAAAGTTTCATATGTGAATGCTGCGATGTGAGGGGTTGTTATTACATTATCAAGTTTAGTCAGAAGGGTATCATCTGGAGGTTCGTTTTCAAAGACATCTACTGCTGCTCCCGAGATTTCATGATTTAACAGGCTCTTATATAATTCCTTTTCATCTACTATTGCTCCTCTTGAAGCATTAATTAAAAAAGCTGTTTTTTTCATTAAGGTAAATTCTCTTGTGCTAATCGAGTGAAAAGTCTGTTTATTTAGCGGAATATTAACTGAAACAAAGTCTGCTTTTTTAAAAACATCATCTCTACCTACATATTTCCCACCTAAATCGATAAAACGTTCATTTTGAAATGGGTCATACCCTATTACTCTCATCTTTAATCCGGCAACCATTTCTGTTAAAGACAATCCCACTGCACCTGTTCCCAGTATGCCTAAAACCTTACCTTTTGTTGACAATCCAAGCTGTGGTTTCCAATGTCCATTCCTGAATAACTTATCTGAAATAACTATTTTGCGGGCTAATGCCAGGATTAAACCCAGGATCAATTCGGCAACTGCATCAGAATTGATTCCTGGCAAATTAAGGACCTTTATATTCCTTTCTTTCGCCGCTTCAATGTCTATATTGTCTGTCCCCACACCATACTTCATAATAGCTTTAAGGTTTGGGCTCTTATCAAGTACTTCCGGGGTAATCTTATCAGTTCCAACAATAAAACCTTCAAATTCATTTAATCTCGGAAGCGCATCCTCAAGGGTTAACAGTTCTCCAGCATAACCATATTTTTGAAATAACTTATCAATATTCTCTTTTGTATCCCCAAAACCAAAATATTTCCATGTTACCAATAATTTTTTCATTTTTCCTCCTTAAGTTAGTTTGATATGCTTTCAATATAGAATATATCAAATTTGTCAGTAAGCTTATTCCATTTTTACAATAACATTGATACAAATAAGACATGGAAGAAATGCTAATTTAAAACTTGGGTTATACATTATTATTCTACTAAAGTTATTAAATAATGATTATAAAATAAAAGGCATTTTAAAATTAAAGATATAATCTATTACCCCTCAAATTATTACCATGTGCAAAAATTAATTTTATTATATTTCTTATTAAACGAAGAAGCGGGATTAAAAATTTCAAAGAACAAAATTATTGTTATTTTGCTTGTCTTTATTGAAATATTTAATTACTGTTATTGTGCAGGAACTAGAAAGTATTTAAAAGTATATTTTTAGTTTATTAAAAAATGGACAAATTGTCAACTGGTAATACCAATATTAAATAATAATTTTTTTTACCATAAAAAGATTAAAATAATCTAGATGATAATATTTCACCTGAAGTCCAAAGTTGGAAATACTATTGCTTAAGAAAGATTATGGCTAAAGGTATAAATAAAAAATCGAAAGAAAAAGAACAAAAAAGTTAAATCCCTTTTAGGGGTATTGAAAGCCACCCGCTATGCGGGTGCGAAATTTACTTGTATACACACAATATAAATCTTAAAATTAATTAACCCCACAATTTAATTAGTACATACTATTGATAGGCTAGCAGAAGTTGGGAAATATATAAATACTAAAAATAAAACTTAATTTTAGATAATTAAAACAAAAAGAATCATATACAATACACTGACAGGATAATTTTTTGGAAAATATTTTATAAACTATTCTCCAGTTTATTAAAATACTCAATCAACTGTTCTGCAACTGATAAAGTGGTTTTGCTGATTCCCTCAAATGTATAACCTGCATGATGGGGGGTACATAGAACGTTATTTAATTTAAGTATTTTCCAATCTTTATCAACTGGCTGTTTGGAATATACATCTAATATAGCTCCTTTTATTCTTTCTATTTTTAAAGCATCATATAATGCTTCTTCATCAATTATTCCACCCCTGGACATATTAATTAGATATGCAGTCGACTTCATTTGACTAATCTCATATTTCCCAATTAGATTAACAGTATCTTTAGATAATGGTATGTGAATAGAAATAATATCAGATTCTTTAATTATTTCTGTTAAATCAAAAAAATGTATACCTGTTTTTTGTTCAATTTCCTTGTTTCTAATTATATCAAAATAACTAACTTTCATTCCAAAACCATTACTTATTTTTGCTACATTTTGACCGATATGCCCCATTCCAATAATTCCCATTGCCTTGCCATATAATTCTTCCCCTATGAATTTTGCTCCTTCCCACTTTCCATGTAATAAAGATTCTCTTGCAATACACACTTTCCTAATTAAAGATAGCAAAGTGGCAAATACAAACTCAGCAACAGCGATCGAATTTGTGTGTTTTGCATTAATGATTTTTATTCCTTTTTTGTTTGCTAATTCTGAATCTATATTATCAATTCCAACACCATGTTTAACAACGGCTTTTAGATTTTCATTATTGTTAAGAGATTTTTTCCCAACAATATCATTGCCTATTATAATTGCATCAAAACCATTAATTAAATTAGATAGTTCATAGTCATTAAACGGACCCTCTGCCCAGTGAGTCTCGAAATTATTGGATTCTAACTCTTTAATTGCTTCCTGGGTTGTTTTTGCAAATGACGTAGAAGTAATCAACAACTTTTTTTTTCTTTTCAAAAATACCACCACCTACTTTAAAATTACTTTGAAATCACATTTGATAATTCTGTTACATTAAATGTTTTAGCAAAGACATGCTATTCTTTATTCCCCATAATTCGTCTTTTTCTCCTTCGTACTCAATACTGATATATTCTTTAAAGTTATACTTTTGTATCATCCGTAACACTCTATGATAATCAATTGAATTTTCATTTCCTTCTCTGTCAAAATCATAAGTCTTGGCATGGATATGAACTGCCCAGGGTAACAGGGGTTCAAAGGCTTTATATCGAATGTCAGCCCTGATATTTCCAATATCCGGACATAACATCAAATATTTTGAATTAAAATACTTTACAATGTCAACTACTACCGCCGGATCCGTATTTTTAGGACAATTCTCAATTGCTAAAACGATGTTATTTTTTATTGCTTTGTCTAAACATTTTTCAAAACATTCCAATGAAAAAGGAAGTGAATTTTTTTTATCCTTATTTAATGCAATCAAATCACCCGGTAAAACTCTAAGTATCTTGCATTCTAATAAGTTGGTTATTTCAATCCATTTATTTACTTTGTCTATATCTAACTTCCTGAGGCTCGAATCTCTGGAAGTAAAATCATGATTATTGACTGCAAAAGTAATGAGTTCCAATCCATATTTATTTGCCATTCTTTTTAATTGATAAAAATTCTCCGTCGTATAACCACCTGTATGTTCATCCCAAACCTCTACCCCTGATATATCTAATCCTTTGCAGATATCAAAAAATGTTTCCAAATTTTTTTTACCGCTCGTTATATCCCTGTTAAAGCTAAAACTTGTGCATGAAACTTTCATTTATTCCCTCCATTTTTTAAAAAAATAATGCTACTTCCATGGGTTAATAACAACCTTTATCATTTTCCCTCTCTTTTGCTTATCTTATCAAAATATTTTTTTATCATCCAAGGCAAAAATCATTGGTTACTATATTTTTTTTCAAAGTATTTTTTATATATTTAAATAATGCATTTATTTTAAATATTTCTTAATTCCTTACCTGTTGTCCATCCCCCATCAACCAAAAGGTTAATACCAGTTAT
>CAZWUL010000011.1:0-30546 GCA_964636625.1 uncultured Atribacterota bacterium
ATTAATATCTTCCTCCTATTTATTATATAAAAATATAAATCGTAAATAATTTATTTTATTTATCCCTGAGCTTATACCCCAGTTTCCTGGAAATCTCGCTCGACTGCTTCTTGCTTACCAAAATCATTTCCTTCTTTCTCTCTTCGTTCATACGAAAAGCTGGGACTGAAATGCTCATTGCAGCAATTACCTTTCCATGCAAATCATAAATAGGAACTGCCACACAGCTTACTTCTTCTACATGTTCGCCATTATCCAGGGCATAACCTGAATCCCTTATTCTTTTTAATTCTTTATCCAATTCTTTATAATTAGTAATAGTGTTCTGAGTATATCGTGTTAATGTTGTGCCTTCAATAAGTTTAGACCGTAGTGATTTTGATTGAAAAGCCAGAAGCACTTTCCCAATAGCAGTACAATGAAAAGGTGCTCTTCTTCCAGGGTGTAAAATTGCTTTCACGATTCGAGTTGATTCTACCTTATCTAAGTATACAACCTCCCCCTCATCCAGAACTCCTAAATTTACTGTTTCATCAAACCTTTCAGCAATCTTTTTCAAAAAAGGAGCGGCTTCTTTAAAGACATTTAACTGATGCAGTTTTGCCATACCAAGTTCAACTACCTTAAACCCCAAAGTATATTCTTGAGTTCGGGGAACTTGTTCAACAAAACCCCAATATCTTAAGGTATCTATCATGCGATGGACAGTGCTGGGGAAAATCCCTAACCGTTGGCTTAATTCAGTAATGGTTATCGGTGAAGGGTGATCTAGAAAGACTTCTAAGATTGATAATGCCCTGGCCAGTGCCTTTACCGGATAATTAGGCTCCTCATTCATTCTGGCTCCTTAAATAAAATAGAATTCTTTTCTAATAATTATATAATTACTTTCTATTTTTTATATTATACCAAAAAAAGAAAAATATCAATAAATTTAATAGTATTTCATGAGTTATGAGCTTAATAGCTTATTTTTTAATTTATTAAATAAAAGCGCTTTATATTGCTATTTACATAAATGTGCAAAAATACCACTTCTTAGTTTTGGTTCAATCCAGGTTGATTTGGGAGGCATTATTTTATTGTTGTCTGAAACTAATATTAATTCATCTATTGAAGTAGGATAAAGAGTAAAGGCAAGCTTTACACCTTGTTGAATTTCTTTATTTATATAAGATAATGATTTTTTTCCTCCAACAAAATCTATCTCTTTGCTTTTTTGAGGGTCTTTTATTCCCAGAAGGGGAGCTAAAATATTTTCCTGTAAGATAGATACATCCAATTGTTCAACTACACTTTGATTCTCATTAATAATATTCTTATTGAGAGTGAGTTTGTACCACTGACCAAGTAAATTCATTCCAAATTCATGTTTTTTTGAAGGTAAAAAATTTTGATTTGGGGTTATTTTGTTTATTTTAAAGCTTCTTCCAACAGCAGACAAAAAAGATTCCGGTGAAAAATCTTTCAAATCTTTTACCAAACGGTGGTACCCCAATATCTGAATTTGATTATGAGGAACTAAAACAGCCGGGAAATAAGCATATTCATTATCCGCCTTACTTAGATTTTCCTGTTCCCGGGTTGCTTTTTGTTTCAATGCTTCCGCGGCTGCTGCAACCCTGTGATGTCCATCGGCAATATATAGACTTTCTACCTCCTGAAAACCTTTTTTCAAAGAAGTTTCTATATCTTTTGCATGAATTCTCCAGCACTTATTTCTTATGCCATCTTCAGATATAAAATCATAAATGGGATTACTCCTGAGCATTTCCTTATATATTAATCCTTCAATATATGCATTGCTTTTAAATACTAGCAAAGGACAACCGGTATGAGCTTTAGTTGTCAAAATATGTTCTACTCTCTCTTGCCAGGTATTCATCCGAACTTTTTCATGCCTTTTAATAATCCCTTTTTGATAATCATTCACTGATAAACTGGCAACAATTCCAGTCCTGCAATAAGAGGAATCACTTTGCTGGTAAATATAAAAACATTTTTCGGATTCCTCTTGCATTACTTTCTGCTCTATTATTTTCTGTAAATTATCCGCTGCCCGCCGGGCTAATTCATGATAATTTATTTTATTATCAGGGAAAATCAATGCCTCTGGTTTAATTACTTGTAAAAAAGAGTATGGATTCCTTTTAATAACTTCTGCTGCTTCTTTTGGACTTATTACATCATAAGGGGGAGAGCTAACAAAAGACACTAATTCTGGTACTGGTCTCAAAGCCTTCAAGGTTTTTATTTCAACCATTAATTCCCTCCCTTGATAATTTTTTATTATTATAGTATTCTTCAATAATGTTCAAAATTTGTTGACCAATCCGGTATTGTGCTTCTTTGGTTGACCCGCCTACATGTGGGGTTACAGAAATTTTTTCGTGCTGTATCAGTTCAAAATTATCACATGGTTCGTGGATATAAACATCAATTCCCGCTCCTGCAATCTCATCTTTATCCAGAGCATTTAACAGTGCCTTTTCATTTACCAGATTACCCCTGGCAGTATTTATTAAAAAAGCGTTTCTTTTCATCTTTTTCAGTTCTGGCTCGTCAATCAGATAGCTCCCATTTTCACTGGCAGGGACATGTAAAGAAATAATATCTGCTTTTTCCAATACTTCTGCCAGAGTTGCAAACTTCCACTCCGGGTTATTGTTAACAGGCCCCATAATATCAGTATATATGATCCCCATACCCAGTACACTGGCTTTTTGAGCTAATGACTGTCCGATTCTTCCCATTCCTACTATACCTAATATTTTCCCACTTAATTCGATCCCTTCGCAAAGCTTTTTTGCCCATTTTTTCTCACGCATGGTTAAATTCGCAGGAATTATTCTCCTCGCCAGGGTAAACATATGAGCCAGTACCAGTTCGGCTACCGCTGAACTGCTTGCCTCAGGTGTATTAACAGCGATTATTCCCTTTTTTTTGGCATAATCCACATCTATATTGTCCATACCTACCCCTGCCCTTATAATAAGCCTGAGCACTCCGGTCTCAGCTGCAGTATCAATAACCTCTTTGGTTACTTTTGTTGCTGAACGGACAATTAAAATCTCATTTTCCCTGACTTCCTGCAATAGGGTATCTGGTTTGCCAGGATAGTCCCTGACAATAAAATTTCTTTCTTTTAATTCCTCGACTAAAAACCGGTCAATCCTATCTTTTATAAGGATAGTAATCATCTTTTTATCCCTCCTGTTTCAGGATTTCATCGATGACTGCCAATAGCTCTTTTACTTCTTTAGTGTTAATATCACCCATGTGAGCAATCCTGAATGTTTTCTCTTTTAATTTTCCATAACCATTGGAGATTGTATAACCCTTCAATCCCAACATTTGGTTTAGATGCTGGACGTTAACTCCCTTAGTATTTTTTATACAGGTAACCGTATTGGAAGCGTAAGCTTCCTCGGGAAACAAGGCGAAATTATTATTTGCCCATTCCCTTACTATGTTTGCCATATCAAGGTGACGTTGAAATCGATTTTCTAACCCTTCTTGAAAAATTAAATCCAGCTGATAATCCAGGGCGAACATATGAGAAAGAGAGGGCGTAGACGGGTATTGATAATTCTTCTTTTTAAGGTATTCATATAATTTCAGTAAATCAAAATACATGCCCCGATATTTAACTTTTCTTGCCAATTCTATTGCTTTTTCAGAAATAGAGCATAAGGAAAGTCCTGGCGGCAATCCTAAACATTTTTGGCTGGAAGAAATACAAATATCAACACCTAACTCATCTACCGGAAAAGATACTCCTCCTAAGGAGCTGACCGTATCAACACAGAAAACGATTTCGGGATACTTACGCATAACTTCTGCTATCTCATTTATTGGATTCATTACCCCGGTAGAAGTTTCATTATGAGTTATAGTAACGAGATCGTATTCTCCACTCTTAATTTCCCTATCAACCATATCTCCTCTAATTGGACAGCCATATTCAACTTTAAAACAGTCTGCTTTAACCTGATTAGCTAAAGCCATTTCATACCATCTTTCTCCAAAAGAACCACATGAGAAGACTGCTGCCTTATTTCTGGTGCAGGAGCGAATAGCTCCTTCCATCAAACCACTTCCTGATGATGTAGAAAGTAGTATTTCATTGTCCGTAAACATCATTTTTTGTAATTTTTGGCTGATTGACCTTTGTAAATCAGATGCTTCTTTACCCCTGTGTTCTATAAGAGGCGTGGACATCTTTTTTAATACATTATTTTTTACTTCTGTAGGTCCTGGAATAAATAACTTTTTCTGCATACCTTTCACCATCCTTTTTTAAATAATAAAAAACCCCAGCAGCTATTGAAATAACTACTGGGGACGATAAATACTTCGTGGTGCCACCCCGATTCAGCTTTTACTTATACCATATCAACTTATAGTAACTACTATAAAAATATTCTGGACAAAGTAATGAATTTGAGCTCTTCCTTAAATTAACGCTAAAAGCGTTTTGGGATACTAGGTATTATCTCTTCCCTTTCTCTCAAAAATTATTCAGATGGATTTCAGTCAATTCCCTGCTGATTTTTCACCAATTTTCAGCTCTCTGAAAAAGAATTTAAACTTACTTTTCTGAATGTAATATTTTACCCTATTTAAATTAATCTTATTTAATAAGTAAAATTACTCAAATAATAATTGTTTTATAAACTACCACTTTAAATAATCATTGTCAAGATACTTTTTATTATTTTTTATTTTTAATGTTTAAAACAACGATAACCGGTAAAAACCATAATCATGTCATGTTTATTGGCAGCTTCTATAACTTCTTTGTCTCTTTTTGAACCTCCCGGCTGAATAACAGCCTTCACACCTGCCCTGGCGGCCTCTTCCAAACCATCCGAAAATGGGAAAAAGGCATCTGAAGCAAGATAGCTATTCTTAGATTTTTCACCAGCTTTACGTACAGCAATTTGAACGGAATCAACTCTGCTCATCTGTCCTGCACCCACTCCTACCAAGTGTTTATCCTGGGATAGAATAATTGCATTGGATTTAACATGTTTTACTATTTTCCAGGCGAGTAATAGTTCTTTTATATCTTCGGCTGTAGGCTTTTTCTCTGTAACTACGGTTAAATCATCTTCTGTGATACCTCTAAAATCCCGGTCCTGTAATAAGAATCCCCCGGAAACCTTCTTGATATCTTTTATATGTCTATCCTGTACACGTAAATCCCCTACTTCCAATAGTCTTCTATTTTTCTTTTCCCTGAGAATACTTAAAGCACTTTTACTAAAAGAGGGTGCTACAATTGCTTCTACGAAAGGAGTATTATCAACTAATCCGGCTAACTTTTCTTCTACCCGTCGATTAATACCAATAATGCTGCCATAAGCAGACAATGGATCACCCTGATAAGCTTTTTGGTATGCCTCTTCAATAGTTTCAGAAGTAGCCAGGCCACAAGGATTAGTATGTTTAATAAAAGTTACAGTAGGTTCATCAAAATCTTTAATAATACCCAATGCAGCTTCCAGGTCTACTAAATTATTGTAGGAAAGCTCTTTACCGCCTAATAATCTTCCATTCCCTATATTTGCTTCATCTGTAAGTTTTTCACGATAAAAAGCTGCTTTTTGGTGTGGGTTTTCTCCATATCTTAGATTGCTAACCTTTTCTGCTCCAATAACCAGATAATCCGGGAAATAATCTTCATTGGGGGTTATCTTTCTGCTTAAATAACGTGAAATCAAACTGTCGTAATAAGTAGTATGCTGAAAAACCTTAACTGCTAATTTCTTTTTGGTATCAATTGATATATTCTTTTCTGGACCCGATAACTCTTCTAATATTAACTGGTAATCATCAGGGTCAATCACTACTGCTACATCCTGATAATTTTTTGCTGCCGCCCTGAGAAGTGACGGTCCGCCAATATCTATATTTTCAATTGCATCTTCCAGGGAAACATCTTCTTTCAGTACAGTTTTTTCAAAGGGATATAGATTGACAACAACTATTTTAATAGGAATTATTCCCTGTTTCTGCAATTGTCTCTGATGTCCCGGTTTATTGCTTTGGGCTAACAATCCGCCAAAAATAAATGGATGCAGTGTTTTAACCCTACCATCTAAAATTTCCGGAAAGCCAGTTACTTCTGAAATTAATGTTACACTTATTCCTGAATCCTTTAATACCTTTGCAGTACCTCCGGTAGAAATTATTTCGAAACCCGATTTATTTAATCCTGCAGCTAATTCAACAATTCCCTTTTTATCAGATACACTTATTATTGCTCTTTTTTGTTTTTCCACTTTTTAATTCCCCTTTTTATTAATTACTGTATATTTCCAAAAATCACCAGGAAAATTATAATCCCTTTTTCCCAATATCCTTTCGGTAATACTTATTCTCAAATTCTATCTGTTGCACGCCATCATAAGCTTTCTTAATAGCTTCAGGTAAACTATTTGCCCATGAGGTTATACCCAATACTCTTCCGCCGGAAGTAATTATTTTTTGGTCAGCTTTTTTGGTCCCAGCATGAAATACCATGATGTCGTCCCTTCCTGCTAATTTTTCCAAACCATAAATCGTTTTACCTTTTTCGAATTCTCCCGGATATCCTGCAGAAGCCAAAACAATACAGGCTGATGACTGATTATTCCATTCAATATTAACTTTATCTAAATTCCCATCCAGTACCGCCTTGATTATCTGAATTAAATCAGTTTCTAAAGCAGGGAATATTACCTGTGTTTCTGGGTCACCAAATCGGGCATTAAATTCTAATACTTTCGGGCCATCAGAAGTAAGAATTAAACCTGCATACAGAACCCCTTTAAATATTCTTCCTTCCTGAACCATACCTCTGATAGCAGGTTGAAACACATTTTCTAAAACCCATTTGCGGGTATCTTCTTCAAAAAAAGCAACCGGCGAATATGCACCCATTCCACCAGTATTAGGGCCCTTATCCCCATCTCTCAATTTTTTATGGTCCTGGGATGAAATCATTGGGACAATATTAGTACCATCACTAAAAACCAGCATAGAGAGCTCTTCCCCAGTAAGATATTCTTCAATTATGATTTTATTGCCTGCCTGACCATATTTTCTTTCCTTCATGATATTTATTATTGCCTCTTCTGCCTGGGTCAAATTATCTGCAATAAAGACTCCCTTACCTGCAGCCAGTCCATCTGCTTTTATTGCTAAGGGAAAGGCTTGTTTCTTTAAATGAGAAATCGCTTTTTTATCATCATCAAAAACCTGGTAATTGGCAGTAGGAATAGAGTATTTATTCATGAGATACTTGGCAAAGACTTTACTGGATTCTATTTCAGCGGCTTCCCTGGTTGGGCCAAAAATTGGAAAACCATGTTCCTGAAACAGGTTGACAATTCCTAAAGATAAGGGTATTTCCGGACCAACAATAGTTAAATCTATCTTTTTGTCATGAACAATTTTTAATAAACCTATAAAATCCTCTACTTCTACATCTATGCATTCTACTAACAAATCTATACCTGCATTACCAGGGGCACAATAAATCTTATTTACTTGGGAGCTTTTCGCTAATTTCCAGACAATTGCATGCTCTCTTCCGCCACTACCGATAACCAATATATTCAATTGAATACCCTCACAATCTATTTTTTATGTAATATTATTTTGGCCAATTAAAAATCATACTTTAGTATTTTATCGACAAATGATATATAGTGCAAATTATCAATTAACTTATTATATCTAAATTGTATTGATTATTAGTTTTTTAAACTACATACTAACAACCAATAATTATCGACTGATTTTGGTGTTCTTAGTTATCACCATGTTTCTGCTTCATATTATTTAGTTCTCAATATTCAGCTTGGCTGGATTTAATCTGAAAATTATTAACTTGATTTATCTATCTATCTATGTTAAAACTGTCTTTTTTATATTTGTATTTTATCTTTTATCCAAAGACTGATTACTTCTCTTCAAATTCCTATTTCCAAGGTATTTCCCCCGATACGCAATACGCATGACTCAATACTGTTTTTAAAACACTTCATAGCTGAGATAGCGTAATAGGCTATTTAATGAACCAGTAGGATATAAAAAAAGACTATCAGGGATTTTAATTCTCTCTTCAAAACTTGCTCCTATCTTTTTTAAATCCAGGGCAGTTTTTTCATTTTTAAACATCTGCACTAAAACTCGTTCTTTGGCTAACAATAAAGCACTATATTTTATTGAATTAGGTTTTTGCTTTGTATGGCCTAAATAACTAAAGATAAGCGATTTAGGGCTTACCGAATATCCCGGCTTCTGAACAACACTAATCATTAGAGGGCAAAATTCTCCATTGGCATTTTCAATAATCGGCATTTTTTTCAAACGGTGGTGGTAATCAATGTAAGTGTGCTGGCTATCACTCATCTCAATATTGACACCCAATTCTTGCATACAGCTTTTTTTTAAAAATGGAATTATATCAGTTTCTATTTCTATTCTACCGCCAACGGCAGATAAAGATGCTTTTCTTTTGTTTTCATCATATATCCATTCCTTGCTATCTTGCAGTCCAAATATATATTGATTTTCGTATTTTAAGAATACAGATGCATAAAGCTCAAAATGGCCTTCTATTTTTGATATTTTTTCTACAAAATCTTTGATCCAGGTTCTATTCAATCGAATATCTCCTTTCTCTATTAATCTCTATTAATAATTTTTAAAATATTATGCCAGATAAGCATTAGAAACATATTGTAATACCATACGATGCGTATTAAAAAAAGAAGCATTAATGGCAATACAGTGTCTCATTATATTAATCCATTTTTCACGTTGATGATAATAGGTTGGAATTATTTTTGAATCTAATTTTTGATATAGGGAATCAGCCTCTTCATGGTTAATACTTTCAAAATTTGCAGCAGAACCAATTGACCATCCAGTAATATCCTCGATACAGCCTTCCACCCACCATCCATCTAAAATACTAAAACTCGGTACACCATTATGAGCAGCCTTCATGCCTGAAGTACCTGAAGCTTCTTTGGGTTTTCTGGGTGTATTTAGCCATAAATCCACCCCACTGGTTATCATCTTTCCCAGATTCATATCATAATTTTCCAAATAAACTATTTTTATATGCTCTTTTAAGTGCTGAGATTGCTGAGTAATTTTTTTTATTAATTCTTTCCCAGAGTGATCTGCGGGATGTGCCTTACCGGCGAAAACAAGTTGTATTTTTCCTCTAATCTTAGCAATTTCAGTTAGTCGAGCAGTATCATGGAAGATTAAATCAGCACGTTTATAGGCGGTAGCTCTTCTGGCAAAACCAATCGTTAAAATATCTTCATCAAAACTTAATTTGTGTTTTTCGTTAATAAAATCAATTAATTCTTTTTTTGCCTTTTGGTGAGTATCCCAAACTTCATTATCAGGTATATTCAAGGCATATCGTAAACTAAAGGGATCTAATTTCCATCCGGGTATATATTGGTCATATAGTTCAGAAAATTTTTTATTTGTCCAGGTAGCTGAATGAATGCCATTGGTAATTGAATCAATATGATATCCGGGAAACATCTCTCTGGAAACCATGCCATGTCTCTTGGCTACACCATTAATATAATGACTCATATTCAAAGCCAATTGAGTCATATTTAAATGTTCAGTTCCTGCTAATTCCTGTAATAAATGATATGGAATATGTTCTCCTAGAACCTTTTTTACCAATTCATAGGTAAACTTATCCATACCAGCAGGTACCGGGGTATGTGTTGTAAACACACACTTGTTTTTTACCTTTGCAATCTCCAGCTGATTAGTTTCTTTGTTTAAGTGATTATTTAACAATTCCAGCACCAATAGACTTGCATGACCCTCATTCATATGATATCTGGCAATATCATGATAGCCCAGCTCATGGAGCATCTTTACCCCACCAATGCCTAATATTATTTCCTGCGCCAAACGATACCTATCATCACCTCCGTATAAATAATAAGAAAGACTACGGTCATATTCACTATTTTCCGGTATATCAGCATCTAAAAAATATACCGGAACCATGTCTCCATCCAGCCCTCTCACCATATAGACCCATGCCTGAATATCAACAGTTCTTTGCTCGATCTCCACTTGCACCCTATTTGGTAATTTCTGCAAATATTCATCTGGGTCCCATTGCTCAGGAAATTCCTGCTGGTAGCCACCCTGGTCTATTTTCTGCTTAAGATAGCCTTTTTTATAAAGAAGGGTAATTCCGAGCATGGGGACTCCCAGGTCCGCTGCAGAGCGAATAGTATCACCCGCTAAAACACCTAATCCGCCACTATAAGTAGGAATTTTTGAATCAACACATATTTCCATTGAAAAATAAGCAATTTTATTTTCTTTTTTAATGCACTCTTCTTGTTCAAATAATAAGCCTTTTTTTGCTTCCATTATTTCTCCCCATCATAATATAGAGTAATTATAAATAATTTAACAATCAATTTCATTTTTTTAAATAAAATTTATCAAACTTATTTGATTGTATCATATTTGAGCAAATTATTTGAAGGCATTTAAACTAATAATATTACCTATTATTTAATAAATTTTTTATAAACTTTTTATGATAAGTTAAAAATGATAATATATAATATTAAAAAGCTAAATATCTGCAACTGCATCTTTGAATCACGGTTTAGTTGACAATATTATTATATTTGCATTGTTTATCGTAAAGTTTGTTATAACAACACAAAAGGAATATAAATAAATACAACATGACTATACAGCGGCGTCTCTGGATATCTAATTTAATATTGATTTTTATCACGATTGTCTTATTAATTGGTGTTAGTTTAATTATTACTGAACATTTTCAGAATTTTCTTGGTTTGCCCTCACCGGATAATGAGAGAACCCCGTTGAATCGCGCCCTCTATAGGGCAGAGAGAACCCTTATTAAAATTATTGAAACAGAACCCGAGCGTTTTCTGGAGCATGATTATTTACAACAAATTGATGACTTTATTAATTCTTTAAATACTGGACTAATTGTTCAAAAAGAAAATGAATTAATCTATTTTTCTCCTTTTATTGCCTCATCAGGATTTAAGGAAGGAGACATATCTTTTACACAATACGAGATGGAAACAGAATCCGATAATGTAACAAGGATTTCAGAAAATCTATTTATAAAAACAATCCCTCTTCTATTTAATGAACATTCTCAAGGTAAAATATTTTTAGTTTATGATTCAACTTCTGCATCCCAGGAATTAAACCAATTTAAAAAATCAGTTATTTATACATTAATCTTATTTTTAGTCATAATCATCAGTATAAATACACTAATTACTTATTTTTTATCAAAGCAGATTGTAAACCCGCTAACTCGCTTAAAGAATGCAGCTATGCAAATTAGAAAAGGCAACTATGATTTTCATCTAAAATCCCCTTCCAAAGATGAGATTGGCGAACTATTCCAAAGCTTCGAGGAAGCTCGGAAACAACTTAAAGAATCAGAAGAAACGAAAAATAAATATGAACAAAACAGAAATGAATTAATTACTAATATTTCCCATGATTTAAAAACTCCAATCACTACCATCAAAGGTTATATCGAGGGAATTATGGACGGTGTCCCTAAATCAAAAGAAAAACGGGATAAATATTTAAAGACTATTCATCAAAACGCAATACATATGGAATCTTTAATAGAAGATCTGTTTCTACTTTCAAAATTCGACCTTGGCCAATCTTTCTATCAATTTGAAAATATTAATATAAAAGATTATTTGGCTGATTCCTATGAAGAATTACGTTTCAACCTTGCAGAAAAAGGTATTAGCCTTGAATTTGTAGCCAACTATAATGAATCAAACCCTGTTATGGCTGACCGTCAGCAATTAAAAAGAGTGATTCTTAACATCATTAATAATGCTATAAACTTCAAAAAAGAAGCTAATTCAGTAATCAAAATGATATTAACTGAAACCGAAAGTGAAGCAATTATCGAAATCAGTGATAATGGAAAAGGTATCTCTAAAGAGATGCTTGATAAAATTTTTGAACGATTCTATAAAGCAGATAAGGCTCGTTCAAACAAGACACCGGGAACTGGTCTTGGTTTGCATATTGCCCAAAAAATTATTTCCGACCATGGAGGCCGTATTTGGGCTCAAAGTAAAAAAGAATATGGTACTAGCATATTCTTTGCCCTGAAAAAGACCAGACAAAATCCGGAAAATTGAACCTTTTAAAGAGGAAATAAAAATGAAAAAAATTTTAATAATTGAAGACCAGCAAAGCATTGCAGAATTAGAAAAAGATTACCTGGAAATCAATCAATTTCAAGTAGATATAAAAAATAACGGCTTGGAGGGACTTGAACAGGCTATAAGCAAAGACTATGACCTTATTCTTCTTGATTTAATGTTACCGGATATTGACGGTTTTGAGGTCTGTAAAAAAATCCGGGATAAAACAAATATTCCTATATTGATTATCTCTGCCAGAGGAGAAGATATTGATAAAATACGTGGTCTCGGTTTAGGAGCGGATGACTATATAAGCAAACCTTTTAGTCCAAATGAACTTGTAGCCAGGGTTAAAGCTCACCTGAATCGTTTTGACAGGCTTACCGGCAAGAATAAGAAGGCAAATCATGAGATTCACATAAAAAACCTTAGCATAAATCAGGATTCACGCAGAGTCTTTTTAAATAATCAAGAAATAAACCTCACCACCAAGGAATTTGAGATATTAAATTTTCTGGCGTCTCATCCTAATATTGTATTTAGCAAAGAACAATTATATGACCACATATGGGGAGATGATTCTTACGGAGATATTGCCACGATTGCCGTGCATATTAAAAAAATAAGGGATAAAATTGAGAAAGACCCTCAAAATCCTCGTTTTATCGATACATTATGGGGCTCTGGTTACCGTTTTAATAGCTAAATAGATCAGAAAACTAACTCGATACTTTTCTGTAAAATAGTTTCCAATAACCTTTTTTCTATATCCATAATGTCTATACGTTACAAATATTTAAACTTATTTCTTATCTGTATCAATTTATTTTTTTAGTTTTAATAATTATTATTCCCCGGTTCTACCACCCTTAGTTCATATTTTCTTTAAAGGAATCTTTTAGTTGCTGATATATCTGCAAGAAAACCTTGTATTGTTTTTCATATATCTCGTTCGTTTCGGAATAATTGATTTCCCGGTCAAATTGGATTATCTCGTTAACTTTATCCTCGATAGATGGATATAGACCTATAGCTTTACCGGCAATAAGCATGTTACCCACCAATCCTGTATCAGCCATCTGAACAGTATGAATTGGTTTTTTCAGTATCTTACCTAAAATATCTAACCAGTAAGGACTTTTTGAACCACCTCCTACTGCTCTTAATTCATTGATTTTAATGCCCAGTGATTCTACTGTTTCTAAGTTATTCCGTAAGGCAAAAGAAACACCCTCCATAACTGCTTTAATAAAATGTGCTTTTTTGGAAAACAGGCTAATACCGAAAAATACTCCTCGGGCATAAGCATCCCAATAAGGGGTTCTTTCTCCATTTAGATAAGGCAGAAAAATAAGACCGTCTGATCCATCAGGAATATCTTGAATTGATTGGTTGTATTGTGAAAAAATATCTTTATCTATTTCTGATTCTTTGTTGTCAAAAGCATTTCTAAACCAATTTAATGATTCACCTGCAGTCTGCAGAATCCCGAGAGTTATCCATTTATTTCGTAGACAATAATTCCAGCATAGGGTTCTCTGGAAAGAATCAACAAGTGGTTGATTTGAACACACAGACACAACACCGGCAGTCCCGATAATGACTGTTCCCTGGCCATCTCTTACCATTCCTGCACCCAGTGCAGCTGCTGAATTATCTGAACTACCATTTGCTACAGGAATACCAGCAGGGATACCGGTTAATTCTGATACTTCTTTACTTACTTCTCCCATAATTATATCAGAAGGATTAACTTCCGGGAAAAAAGAAGAAGGGATATCAAAATAATTCAACATTTCATCTGACCAGTGGCAATTTCCAACATCAAAAAGCAATGTCCCACTTGCTTCAGAATAATCAGTCATCATTTTACCGGTAATAAGAAATTTTAAATAATCTTTTGCAACCAGTACATGCTCTACTTTTGACCAGATGTGTGGCTCATTTTCCTGGACCCATGCTAATTGGGGGGCAGTATAGGTAGTTGTAGCAAAATTGTTGGTTTTTTTAAATATAAATTGGGCATCCTCTGGCTCTTTGGTTATTTTTTGAATAATTTTATGGCTTCGCTGATCCATCCAGGTAATTGCTGGTCTTAGAACATGAAGATTTTTATCCAGTAATACATGGGTATGCATCTGGCCACAGATACCAATTGCAATAATATCCTTCATCTTTTCTTCATGTTGGCTATTCAACTGTTGACATATAGATAAAAAACTATTCCACCATTCTTGTGGTCCCTGTTCAGCAAAACCTGATTGGGGGGCTAAGATAGGATATGATCGGTAACCGGTCGCGATAGCATATCCTGATTCGTTAATCAAAGATATTTTCATTCCTGTCGTACCTAAATCGATGACCAAAAAAAGTTTCATTTTACTATATCCTTCCTTTCCATCTTTGTTAAATGTTTGCTACACTATAAATCGTTACCAAAACCATAATATTAATATTATGGTTTTACATTAAGGTTAATAAAAGCTTATTCAAAAATATCAATTTTGTAGTGGTATAGTAATTATTTAATAAATAATACTCATATCAACTATTTAGCAAATTTAGTGCCTTTCGATAAAGAAATTGCCGCTAAAGCCAAAACTACACCGCGTGCTATATATTGATAAAAGGCTGATACTCTTAATAAATTTAATATATTATTTAAGCTGGCCATTATCAGTGATCCAAAAAATGTACCAGTTAATGAACCAAGCCCACCGGAAAAACTCACTCCTCCAAGTACCGAGGAAGCAATTGCATCCAGTTCAAACCCCTGGCCTGCCATAGGATAAGCTGAATCTAATCTTGCAGTCATCATAATTCCTCCCAATGCAGCACAAAAACCTGAGAAAGCAAAGACAAATATTTTTATTTTATCTGCCTCAACTCCAGAATATCTTACTGCCTCTTCATTTCCTCCGATAGCGTAAATGTAACGCCCATAGCGTGTACGGGATAAAATCAACTGGCCTAATATATAAACAATTAACATTATGTAAGCAAGGCCAGAGATTGGACCCCAATAAGAAGCCATTACAGTTAGCTCTTCGGGAAAAATAGAAATAGGAACACCTCCGGTTATGATTAGGGCAAACCCTCTTGCTGCTGCCATCATAGCCAGCGTTGCTACGAAAGAAGGAATCCTCATTTTTGCTACCAGCAGTCCATTAATTAATCCACAACATG
Source organism: uncultured Atribacterota bacterium (assembly GCA_964636625.1). Taxonomy (GTDB): domain Bacteria; phylum Atribacterota; class Phoenicimicrobiia; order Phoenicimicrobiales; family Stramentimicrobiaceae; genus CAZWUL01. The sequence continues at coordinate 15,414 of CAZWUL010000011.1, forward strand.
TACCTAATAGTAAGGCACATAATATTGCTAAATAAACATTAAATCCAGCTGTTTTTATTAAAGCCCCTACAGCTGCTCCAGAAAATGCTAAAACTGAACCAACAGAAAGATCAATTCCTCCTGTTAAAATTATGTACGATTGCCCAGCCGCTAGAACTGCAATAATAGCTACCTGGGATAAAAGGTTCCTTATATTATTGTAGGTTAAAAAATGGGGAGACAGTACACTGGCTACAATCATTAGCCCTATTAAGGCAATAAATGGGAACATTTCCCTATGAATAAATAATTTCTTAATAAAGTCCGGTAGTTTAATTATGCTTTTCATTGAGTATTTTATCCTCCTGTTTATTATGTTCAACTCCCATTGCACTGGCCAATACCTTATCCTTTTCCGCTTCACTACTTTTATAGCGGTCTATTATCTGCCCTTTCCAAAGAACCAGTATATTGTTTGCCACAGATAATACTTCATCAATTTCAGAGGAAAATATCAAAACTGCCATTCCTTCTTCGGCTAACCGTTGAATTCGCTTCAATATCTCAGATTTGGCCCCTACATCTATTCCCCGGGTAGGTTCATCTATCATTAATATCTTAGGGTTTGTCTCCAGCCATTTACAAAGCACTACCTTTTGCTGATTTCCTCCACTTAATTCTTTGACCAATTGTCTAAAGCTTGAGGTAGCTATTTTAAAATTATCTATCCAGTAATGACAAACTTTTTCCTCTTTTTTAAAATCAATCATTGAGCACCAGGAACAAAACTTATTTAAATCTGGAAAAGTAATATTTTTTGCTACATCCATATTGGGTACAATCCCGTGTAAGCGCCTGTCTTCGGGCACATAAGCAAATCCGTGCCGAAAAGCAATATTTGCCGAAGTAATATTTACTTTTTTTTCGTTAATGTAAATCTCCGGAGCTGATTCAAGCGGCTCAATACCCCATAGAGCCCTGGATAGTTCAGTTTTCCCGGCACCCAAAAGACCGGTAATCCCTAGTATTTCTCCAGACCTAAGTTCAAAATTAATATCTTTTATCCTGGTTCCTATTAAACCTTTTGTAGTTAAATTTCTTACCTTGAGAACAGGGGGCTTTTCAGAATAAAATTCATGTGGGCTAAATCTCTTAAGGGATCGGCCTGCAACCATTGAGACTACCTTATTCATGTCAACTTCTTCTGGAATAACTGTACCAACTAATTTGCCATTTCTTAATACGGTTATTTTATTACAGATTCGGAAAACCTCGTCTAACTTATGTGTAACATAAATCACAATTGCCCCGTTTTTCTTTAAACTATCTATCACCTGGAACAATTTATCAATTTCTGATACCATCAGCGAAGAGGTTGGTTCATCCATAATAAAAATCCTGGCATTCTGGGAAATTGCACGGGCAATTTCAACCCTTTGCTGGTCACCCATACTAAGATTTTCTACCTTTTCGTGTGGATCAATTCCTCCACCCAAAATGTCCAATACTTTTTTAGAGGTTTCATATTCAGAGGAAAAATCCACAATCCCCATACTATTTACCGGTTCAAATCCCAGCATGATATTTTCCATTACATTCATATTTCTCATTAAGCTCAATTCTTGGTGAATCATGGCTATACCGTGCTTTTTTGCCTCGTTAGGATTTTTAATTTCTATATCCTTTTCATCTATTCTGATTTCTCCTGTGTCAGGTAAATAAATTCCATTTAAAATCTTTCCCAGCGTTGATTTTCCTGCCCCATTTTCACCAAGAAGCCCCAATATTTCTCCGGCTTTTACTTCTATACTAACATTATCCAAAGCTTTTACACCTGGAAAACTTTTACATATATTCCTTATTTCTAGTTTCTGCATTCATGCTCCTCCAAACAAACATTCATAATGAAAAAAATTATAGGCGGGCAAAAATGCCCGCCTATTTTATTTGTTTATCTAGGAATAGGTGTAGGAGTTAAAATTAATTCTGCTGCTTGATCAATATTATCCGCAGTTACAACCAAGCTTGGTGTTCCAAGATGAAGAGAACCTGTTGGTTCATAAACCGGGATTTCCTCAGGAGGAACCCATCCTTCTGCCAGGCTTGCATAAGCAGCATGAACTCCCCAGTAGCCCATCAAATATGGTGCCTGTGCAACGGTAGCATCCATCTCACCTTTACGAATTGCTTCAAATGCATCTGTTATAGCATCGAATCCAACAACAACTACGCCATCAGGATATCCAATTTCCATTCCTGCTTCTTTCATTGCAGTAATTGCACCAAGAGCCATCTCATCATTAGCAGTTATTATAGCATCAATATCTTTATCAGTTGCCAGAATATCTTGCATAACATTGAGACCTGTTGAACGGTCAAAATTTGCTGTCAATTTTGCAACAACTTCTACATCACCGGCTTCTCCAAGAGGCTCAAGAATATTCATAAAGCCCTGGCCACGTTCAATTGCTGCTGAGGAACCAGGCGTACCATCAAGCACAACAACTCTCCAGGGTTTTTCTTTTCCTGAATCATCTAACAAAGCTATCATTTTTTTGGCTCCCTCTTCTGCTGCAACCACATTATTTGTTCCTATATAGGCTACCTGACCAACATTTCTGACATCCCTATCAGCAGTGAATACCGGAATGCCTTCTGCAATAACCTGCCTCACAGCTGGTACTAGGGCGTCAACATCTGTGGGATTCAGTATTAAAGCATCAATTCCTAATACAACTGAATCTTCAACCTGACGAACTTGTTGGGCTGAATCATCTTGAGCATCATAAGTTAAAACTTCTACACCCAGTTCTTCAGCTGCATCTTCTGCACCTTTGACCAGGTCTACAAAAAACGGATGGGCCATATTACAAACCAATACGGAAAATTGCATATCACTAGCTGCAGAAGCTCCTGTAAACATTGTTCCTATCAATAGTAAAACCATTAGTATTCTTAAAAAATGTTTTCTCATTTAACACACACTCCTTAAATTAAAATTTAAATACAGAAAATAATATTATAAAATAATAATTTTTCTATAAATTCACCCCCTTTACTATTTGATGAGTCTATGTTCTTTCTGAAAATTTATATTATTTGTATTTAATTTCTGGCATGTTTCACCAATTACCAATTGAGCAGGAATCCTGATTTCTTTATTATTTCGGTAATTAGCATCATTAATCATTTTCATTAATTCGCTCATTACTACCCTGCTAATCTCTTCTAATAATTGCTTTACTGTAGTCAACTTTTTAAAATAATTATCTGAAGTGCCGTCAAAACCGATAACAGATAAATCGCCAGGTATATCTAAACCCAATGATAATGCTCCAGAAATAATACCCTCAGCCATCAAGTCATTAGCACAAAATATTGCAGTTGGCATTTTGTCCAGTGATAAAAAATATTTTATGGCTTTAAGTCCGCTATCTTTCTTGAAATCACCGGTAAAAATATATCTTTCATCAAGAGGTAACCCGTATTTTTGCACAACGTCTAAATATCCTTTTTTTCTTTCATCTGCAGTCTTTATACCCTCAGGCCCCCCAACAAAAGCTATTTTCTTATGCTGTAAACCTACCAAATATTTAACAGCTTCATTAGCTCCCTCTCTATTAGCAGATGTAACCAATAAATAATCCCGATTACACTTAACATAACGATCTATGCAAATTACAGGGCATGAGTTATCTATTTTATTGATTGTATTGGCTGATACGCCTTCAGTCATAATCAATCCAGCGATTTTACTCATATTGATATAATTAATATACTTTAGCTCCCTTTCTCTACTATTGTCAGTATCACATATTACTAAAGAATAATTTTGATCAAAGGCTAACTTATTTAACTCCCTTATTAACCCTGTGAAAAATGGATTCATAATATCAAAAACAAAAAATGCTATGCTATTTGATATTTTTAAACTTAAATTTTTAGCAATTTGGTTAGGAGCATAATGGTATTTCGCAATAACCTTCCTGACATTTTCTCTGGTATTGCAGGAAACCTGTGTAGGTGAATTAATTACCCTGGAAACAGTAGCTGTAGAAACATTACATATTTTCGCTATTTCTTTTATTGTCATTGACATGGATCATTTAACCTTCCATCTCAAAATGGTAAATAAATGATTATTTAAAATTAGTGCAGGTATTCATTACTGTGCATCAATATATACCTTTATTCCACACTCCAAACCAAAATTTTTTAAATAATCAATTTCTTTTTTATTTACTGCCTTAAGCTCTTTTAGCCTATAATCACGACCTAAACCTTCATATTTACTTTTACCCAATCGGTGATAGGGCATAATTTCAACTCTTTGAATATTTTTTAAATTACTTAAAAGTTTATATATATCTTTTTGTACATTATTTTCATCATTATAACCTGGCACAAATGGTACTCTTACAATTATATTATTAAAAACCTGATTAAGTCTTTTTAGATTATCGATAATTAGCTTATTGCTTACACCAGTATACTTTTTATGCAAAATCGAGTTAATATGCTTAATGTCATAATAAATCAGGTCAGTATAAGGTATAATTGAGATAATATTGGACCATCTTGTAAAACCACATGTTTCAATTGCTGTATTGATACTTTTTTTTTACAAGCTTTTAAGAATTCCCTGGTAAAAACCGGTTGAAACAATGGTTCTCCACCGCTTAGAGTGATACCACCACCGGAATTATCATAAAATTCTTTATCCTTCATTATCCTTTGCATTAATTCTCTAACTGATATAATCTCACCTATCATCTCAAGAGCATTATAATAGCAAGCTTCAACACATTTTCCGCAACCATTACATTTATTTAAAGATATCTTCAAGCCAAACTCTTTATCCGATTTTATAGCCTGCTGTGAGCATTTTTCAATACAGCTTCCACAATGAACACACTTATTTCGATAATACATAACATGTGTTTTTAGCTGATGGCTCTCCGGGTTCGCACACCATTCGCATCTTAAGGGGCATCCTTTTAAAAAAATCAAAGTTCTTATACCCGGACCATCTTCAGTGGCAAACCTTTTTATATCAAAGATTTTACCTTTTCTGTTCTCATCAACTAAAATATTTGTTCCATTATTCATAATAACTAATATTTCTCTCCATTCAGTGCCCTAATTAGTGCCCTAAATATTATTTATCTGACGTTTCGAATTCCATTCTTTTAATAATGTCATCCTGGAGTTCTTTATTTAGGGGGGTAAACAGAGCACTATAGCCAGCAACTCGTACCATCAAATCCCTGTATTTTTCAGGCTTTACTTGAGCATCTTTTAGCGTCTTTGTTCCTACCACATTAAACTGGACATGATATTGATATTTTTTAAACAATGTTTTAATCAAACCCAAAACCTGCATTTTGCCTGCAGATCTCTGCAAGATTTCTGGTATCAGTCTTATATTAAAAATAGCTCCTTTTTGGAACCAGATACTCGGTAACTTCCCAACCGAATTTATTACTGCAGTCGGACCATGTTGTTCTGCACCATTAGAAGGTGACACTCCATTATTAAGCGGCTCTCTATCTCCTCTACCATTTGGAGTAGCCCCTACAAAACTGCCAAAAGGTATATTTCCGGTTACAGAACTCTGACTATAAGCAAATGTACCTGGGATAGGTCCTTTTCCATATCTTGAATTTTTAAAATCTTTATGGTAAGTAGAGCCAATGTAATCCATTACCAATACAGTCCATCTGTCTGCCTTTTCATCATCATTGCCAAATTTGGGTACCTTATTTAAAAGCATCTGCTTGATTTCTTCTCCTGTTGGGGATGTCGAATCATCTTTAAAATTTGTCATAATAGCATCCTGCAATTCTTTACCGGAAATCCATTTATTCTCAAAAATACAAGTTTCAATAGCAGCAAGAGAATCTCCTACTGTTATTGAACCGGTTGTTGGGCCACCGTCAGCAGAATAGATAGATCCACCTTCTATTAAAGATTTACCCCTTTCAATACAATCATCAATTAAAGAAGACCTGAATGCATTAATATCATGTAGTAAATGTAATGCGTCATTAATATGTTCGGTAACTACCTGTAATCTCATATAATAATGCAACTGCTTTTTAAATGCCTTCATGATTTCGTTCATGCTTTGGAAAGTAGACAGGTCACCATCACCTGCTAATAGTGTTATCCCGGTTTTTGGGTCTTTCCCATTATTTATAGTTATTTCAAATATTTTAGCCGTATTTAACCATGAACCTTTAGCAGCAAAATCCCATTTCCCGGGTATAGAAGCCTCAATACACCCTACCGGTGCCCAATTATAAAGGTCTTCTGATTTTATACCCATATTTTTCAGCATTCTCATAACTCCAAGGTCATTATAAAAAGCTGGTTGACCCCCCGCATGTTCTTGAACAACATCCAAAGCTTTTTCCATAAATTTATCGGAGGTCCCCTCAAACCATTTTAAAGAAACAGATGGTTTAGGTAATTTCAACTCCCTGGTGGCATCCAGGACAAGATAAGTTAAATCATTTACAGCATCATCTCCATTAGCTGTCTGCCCACCAATTGCCAGGTTTTCGGCCATATGATATCCTGGGAAATACTTAGTATCCCCCCATGACCTAATCTTATTAACTTCATTAGCCTTGATAAAAAAGGACTCTATTAATTCCAGGGCTCTCTCAGGAGTAATTTTGCCTTTTCTTATATCTTCTTGATAAAATGACCAGAGGAATTGGTCAAAACGACCGACTGAAATTGCATGTCCATTTGTCTCAATTTGAATTGCTAAATGAATAAACCAGACAAACTGAATAGCTTCCCAAAAAGAAGTAGCTGGTTTCTCAGGAACTCGACGGCAATTTGAAGCCATTGCTTTTAATTCATCTTTTCTTTGACCATCAGCCTCATCTGAAGCCAATTCTTCTAATTTTGATGCAAAACGGTGAGCAAAATTTATGACTGCTTTATTAGTCAGGATTACAGATTCTAAAAACCAGTATTTTTTAATCTCATCGGGTTGACTTAGATCCAAAGTATCTATTTTTTTTGATGCCTTTTCAATAATAAACTCCAAGCCTGTATTTAAGAGTACTCCATAATCGGGTAGAATATTACCCAATCCTGCGGCAGAAACCCAGGTTTCATCTATAGCTCCAATATCCCATGCAGTCCTTGCTTCTTTGGGCATTAGTTTTCTCAAATTTTCAAAAATAGTCTTTCCTTGCCAGTACTTTATGATTTCCCTTATCTCTTGCTCAGTTTCGGTTGTGTACTTAAATTTATCTGAAGGCCTTTTATCAAAATGGTATGGTTGCCCGTTGAATTCATCCTCTATCCATCCTACTGAATACTCCGGAAAAATCGGAGCTGACCGGGGAGACCTGGACTGATTGCCAACCAGCAATTCGCCATCACGAACATAAATACTCATTCTATCTAAAACTTCATAAAATGATTTTGCTCTTCGCTTGACAATAGGTTCCCCTTCACTTTTTTTCATAGATTCTGTAAAGATTTTTGCTCTTTCAGGGCAAATTTCCGGGATAGTATCCAATAATTCATCTCTTAATTTTTTTAATCTCGAATTCATTGAATTTCCACCTCGTATTTTCATTAAATATATAAAAAATCAACATGTAACCGTTTACATTAAAATATATCATATCCTGCTAACAATGTCAATGAAAAGAAAGGGCTTAATACTTCGAAGACTTTTTATTTGTGTAAATTGGAATGTTTAAATATTTCAAAAAATTACTCCTGATACTAAAATAACATTTGCATATGGAGTACACTCTCCTGTTCGAATGATTGCTTTTACATGATGACTTTTCTCTTTTAATTCTTCATGTGAAATAAAATCAAGATTAGCAATCTTTTTCTGAACTACCTTTAATGCCTGTGGATTTTTTTCTTTGACTTCAACAGCCATATAAGCTGTTTGAATCGTCAGTTCATTGTAAACTGCCTTAAAAACATCTTTAAATAAAGGTTTATTGTTTACTAATGCCAGGTCAATCCTTTCAATCTCCTGGGGAATTGGAAGACCGGCATCAGCAATTAGCAGTAAATCATTATGCCCCATCTCAGCAATAACTCGGCAAAGTTGTGCATTCAAAACCCCTTTTTTCTTCATTTGGAAATACCTTTCTTTTTACTATATATATTTTTATTGAAGCTTGTCCCAGCAAATCTCGTCTATGGTCGGAAAAGAAATAGCTGCTCCTTTTTTTTGGGTTGAATAGGAGGCAACTAAGTTAGCCACCTTGATGGCTTTTTCAATATTTTGATATTCAATCATTCCCTTTATAAACCCAGCTGCAAAACAATCTCCTGCGCCAGTTGTATCAACTACATTTTTTACCTGGGAACCTGGGATTACATAAAGATGATTATTTCTTTCATAGCCAGCCCCTTTTTCACCCATCTTCACTATGACTTCCCTTACTCCTTTTGATTTCAGAGATTTAATAGCAGGTAATAAATCATCCTCACCGGTTAAATTCTTTAATTCAATTTCATTAGGCAACAGGTAATCAACTTTACCCCAAAAATTAGAATCGTAAATTTTTATTACCGGAGCAGGATCAATAACAGTATTCATTCGGTATTTTTTAGCAAATTTCAGTGCTTGCATAATTGACGATAATGGAACTTCAAACTGGGATAAAAACCAATGATTTTTTTGAAATAGTGCCTCTTTTTTATTAATATAACCTACATCTACACGGGCATTGGCACCTGGAAAAATAATAATTGAATTGTCACCGGCCTGATTGACCCAAATTGAAGCTGAGCCTGTAGATATCTTCCTGCTGGTGGTAATAAAATTAGTATTTACATTAAATTTTTTAAGGGATTTCAACGCAAAATTTTTAAGTTCATCGTCTCCAGTTTTCCCAAGCATCAGGGTTGGACACCCTAACTTTGCCAGGGCAATTGCTTGATTGGCCCCTTTTCCTCCTTGAAAGATACCAAAATCATTTCCCTTGATTGTTTCACCAGGTTTTGGGAAACGCTCAGTAAATATAACAAAATCTATATTAATACTACCCAATACTAATATATTATTCATTTTCTATCTCATTTATCCTATCATAAGTACATTTTTCATTTATAAATAGAAAATCATTTCTTACTACCATATAATTGACCCTTAAAGATAGCCCGGATTTCTGCTGCAGTGGTTGCTTTAGAAAGTGCTGATATACGATTATGCTCTTCTTGACGTAATAATGCTAAATTTTTTACTACCTGATCCAGCTTATCGGCAGGAAATTTACAGGCACCGTTTTCATCCATATGAATAATCTCTCCCGGCGAGACATCCATTCCTGCTACAGAAACAGGGGTATTAATCGAATGCACAGCCATATCTCCATGTCCAGCAGTAACGCCGGTAAGCAGATACTGAAACTTCATGGGGCGAATCTCGTCTATATCACGTGATGGTCCGTCTGAGATTACTCCTACGCAGCCTATTGCCTTCATTGCGGTTGTCATATTACCTCCTGAGAGACCCACCTTATCAGCTATTTCCGGGGGAAATATCTGCCTGATTATCAATATTGCTGGCTTCTCTGATTTTTCCAGGGCATCAATTACATCAAGAAAAGTAAGGCGAGAATAATTGGCATCCGGTAAACCATAGGTACAGGTAACCGCATAACCTACAGTTGGGCCAAGCTCAGGATACATACATCGTACCGATTGGTTGGTATACCAATTCTGTGTCCAGGGATTATAAAGTCCCAGGCACAACGGATTCTTGGGGTAAGTAGCTACTACATTTGTTACTGATGGGGTATCATATTCTCTTAACTTTTTTAAAAGTTCTTTTTGTGTCAGCATTGTTTCTCCTTTTTAATAAATATATTGTATAAAACAGACTGAAAGAAACAGGCTTACTTATAAGTAGAACCACCATCTACAATAATATTCTGGCCGGTAATAAAAGAAGCATAATCAGAAGCAAGAAATAAGACGGTATAAGCAACATCTTCAGCAGTTCCCAGCCTTCCAACCGGTATCCTGTTGATACATTCTTTTCTTTTTTCTGGGTCAGGGCGCCTTTCACGTAACATTTCAGTATCAATTAGAGCCGGTAATATCGAATTTACAGTAATTCCCAATGGAGCAATTTCCTTGGAAAGCGCCCTTACAAGGCCATTAATACCGGCTTTTGCAGCTGCGTAATAGGCAACACCCCCACCTCCAGTTATGCATGCTGAAGAACCAATAAATATAATTCTTCCACTTTTTTGTTTCATCATTATTTCAGAAGCATATTTAGCGACATAAAAAGCTCCTGAAAGATTTATTTCTATTCCTTTCTTCCAGTTCTCAGGAGTAAGATTAACACATTGCATTGGACTAAGAATACCAGGGCAGTTGATTAAAATATCTATCGAACCGAATATTCCTTTAGTTTTTTTACATAAGGCTTCCATTTCTTTCGGTTGTGTAATATCCGCATTGTAAGTTTTAACTGTACCACCTTTTTCCCTGATTTTTTGTTCTGTTTCGCTTAAATCCAGAATATCACTTATCATTACATTTGCATTTGCTTCAGCTAATAACAAACTACAAGCTGCACCAATTCCCCTGGAAGCGCCGGTAATAAGTGCAGTCTTCTCTTTAAAATCAAGATTAATCATATTATTCCTCTACATATAAATGTAAATTATTTATATAAATATAATATAGAAAATTAAAACTACTCTAAATTAAAAATTCATTAGTTATTTTACTGATCTTCTGGAAAATAAACATCTACAAGTGATTTATGTATGCCAGGAATGCCAAAAAGAGGCAGTTTTCTGGTAATCATGACATTATCAAGTCTCTTCACATCCTCTTTGGATAATTCTTTTATTTTTCCCATTTGAAGAGCATGAATAATTGATACAGCAGCTGTTTCAAGCTGTTCAGTAAGCATCATGGTCCATTCTATATCACCTGAACTCATAATAACAAGTCCATGATTTTCCATGAGAAAGGAATTGTATTTTTTTAGATAAGGCAAAAAATTATCCGCCAATTTCTGTGTAAGTGGTTCAGCATATGGGACAACCGGTACTGGACCAATTTCCACTGATATTTCAGGAAAAATTGGACGCATAAGTAAGTTTTCTTCTTTAGTAATAGCAAAAGTATTTGTATAAGGGGGGTGAGAATGTATAACAGACACTATATCATCACGTTCGCGAAAAAAGTTTAAATACATGGGAGTTTCTCCTGTTGGGGCTTTTTCCCCTTCAAGTATTTCTCCAGAGCCATTAATGAATACAACGTCTTCGGCAGTAATTTTCCCTTTATTTAATCGGGTAGGTGTCACCAGAAAAACATCTTTTTCTAGTCTCCAGGCAAGGTTCCCCCCATAGCTGGTGGCAAACATTTCTAAGCTCAACTTATGACACACATAAACAAATCTTTCAATTTCATGATTATATTTTTTAAAATAACTCAATTTTCCCCTCACTTTTCTTTTTTATATCATCTAAATATATTTAATTTTACTGCAACCTCGTTATTGATTTTTCTGTATACCATATAACAATAGAATTTTTATAACAAATATCACACCCGCAAAGCGGGTGGCTTTAAAAGTCTCTATAAGAGGTTTAACTTTTTAGCTCTTTTTCTTTCGTTATCGTTGTTTTATTAATACTTTAGCTATAATATTTCTTAAGCTAGGTAACTTCCAACTTCACCCTTCTGGTAAAAAATTGTCATCTAGATTATCTTAATCTTTTTATGGTAAAACCATTTTATTTAACCATTTCCGCCTTTTAGAAGATGGGTTTTTATGGTTAAAAAATAATGCTAAAATATTTTTTGATTCTTGACACTCAACAAATCACTACTCTAATCACTTTCATATTTTTAATTGTATTTAGTTGTATTCATTTTTTAGTTCTTGGTACATCTCATATGCTTCCTCTGGTTTTTTGTTTTCATGGACAACCGCTTTTATGGCTCGAGTCATTGCTATTGGGGATTCAGACTGAAATATATTTCTCCCCATGTCTACACCAGATGCCCCCTCTTGTAAAGCTTTATAAGCCATCTTTAATGCATCCAGTTCTGGACGTTTTTTCCCTCCTGCAATAACAATAGGAACAGGACAGGATTTAGTAACAGTTTCAAAGCCCTCTTCAACATAATATGTTTTGACAAATTGTGCCCCCATTTCAGCGCATATCCTGGTTGCAAGCCTGAAATATTTAGCATCTCTTACCATATCTTTTCCCACTGCTGTCACTGCCAGAGTGGGCATACCGTATTGAGTGCCAATATTCACAAGTTTCGACATATTGAGAAGTGATTTTGTTTCATATTCTCCTCCAATAAAAACCTGTACTGCCATTGCAGAGACATTCATTCTGATAGACTCTTCTACACTTACTGCAATCTCCTCATTAGAAAGTTCTTTTAAAATACTTGGTCCTCCTGAAGCTCGCATAACAATTGATTTAGTAGTAGCCGGGGGTATAATGCTCCGTAGTATCCCTCTTGTTAACATTAATGTATCTACATATGGGACAAGGGGTAGTATGTTCACATCTATTCTTTCTAATCCGGTTGTTGGCCCCTGGAAATAACCGTGGTCAAAGGCTAACATTAGTGTATGGCCATCTTTTGGATTAAATATCCTTGCCATTCTATTTTTCATTCCCCACCCAAGTTCATTAGAGCCTTTTAGGAAAAATAATTCTGATTTTTGTGGTATTTCTAAATGAAAATTCTTTCCTTCTTTATCAACTTCTGGCATAACAATCTTCTCCTTTCTTTTTGTATATTATTTTCTAGGATAGACAAGGTCCTCAAAATCTTCTATTTTTAAACCTTTGTTTTCAATTTCTTTCAGAATAATCTCTGTAGCCCACTTTGCTCCATCTCCAACAACTGCACAGCATTTATCATCATCTTCATGAGCCCCTGCATCCCTAAATAATTGTTTATCTCCATCATCCCTGAGATTAAAAGCTCTTCCAAATATTTTTTTATGAATCTCTTTACATATTACAGTCCCATATTTTTCTACAAACTTATCATGAAGTTCCGCCGCCATTCTAAAGGAGACATATTTGTCTTCACGACCCTTGGTAGTTGCTTCTTCATCCCTTGTCCTGCCAAAAAAAAGGCTCATCATCATAATTCCACCAGAATAACCTCCACATAACCCATCAGTACATTCTCCTGCGCCACCGGCAAGGCCACTGGCTGCTTTGTAAACAAAGTCATTTCTGGTATTGAGGGCATCTTGAATTGCAGCAATAGCACATTGCGCACATCCTCTATAATTCCGTTCACCATCAAATCCTTGTTTATATGCTTGTTGAACTATTTCTTCTTTTTTCTTTTCCATAATAAAATAATCTCCTTTTTATTTTTATCACCACAATTAAAATTCAAATGTTAATCATATGAATCTTAGAGGGAATTATAATTTATATTATATTTTCCATCAAACGTGTGTCACATTTTTAGCCAATGTCAATATTATTAATTGTCAATATTTATTAACTTAGGGTTGAATCTCTTCCTTCATTTTAACATTTATTGTAAAAACTCTTTGTCTCTTTGGTTTTATAATCTTTGCCTGCATATCCATAATTACGCCAAACTTTAATATCTTGGGCAATATCCCCTCCAGGAAGCAAGGGTATCTCAAGTAAATAAATTCATCTCTATTTGAAAAAATAGAATGGAGGGTTCACCACCTTAATAAGAGCTTACTCATACTATTCATACTAATAAGGTGGCACTGTATCAACAGAATTTCATTGTCAAATAACAAATTCAGGTAATTTTGCTTATGCATCAACCAATTTTTTATGACTATAAAATGTTTTAATTGATTGTTAGCCAAGTTCTTTGGATTTTAAATCTATTGAATTTCGAATCATTTTAGATGTAAAAGTTTTAAGATGCTAAACTCAGATGTAACCGATTACAGTAAATTTAAAATACCACATTTTACTGATGATGTCAATGATTGAATTGCCCCAAGAAACAAGGGACGGTTCTTCATATCATTCGTATCTTAAAGCATCTACCGGATTTAATTTTGCAGCTTTCATGGCAGGATATAAACCAAAGAAAATTCCAATAAACAAGGCAAAACCAAAGGCTAAAACAACAGAAATAGTAGGAATAACCAGGGGCCAATCCCCAACTTTTGATAAAGAATAGGCAATTCCCCAGCCAAAGCTGATACCAATCATCCCGCCCACGCTACTCAAACTCAATGATTCCATTAAAAACTGGAATAATATATTTCGATTCTTGGCTCCCAATGCTTTACGGATACCGATTTCTCGGGTTCGTTCGGTAACTGATACCAGCATAATATTCATAATACCAATCCCACCGACTAACAGCGAGATAGCGGCAATACCGCCCAGCATCAAGCTCATAGTAGCAGTTACAGAACTCACTGTATCGAGGATTTCATCCTGACTGATAATTCGAAAATTTTCTTTATCCGGATCATCTAAAAATGTTATCATAAAATACTCTAATTCTTTAACCGCATTGGAGGCTTTTTCTGAGGAATAAGCCTGGGCAATTAAAGAATCTACATAATTATGATTGGTCAATCGGTCCATCGCAACAGACAAAGGAATGTAAGCTTGTTCGTCCAGGTTTCCGGCCATCGAGCCACCTTTTTCTTCCATGATTCCAATTACCTGGAATGCATAAATCCGACCATTATAGTTCATTTTGACTTTTTGCCCTATAGGATTTCTATTTTCAAACAGATCAGTAGCCAGCTGGGCACCCAAAACTATTACCTGCCTTCGATCTGTAACATCATCCTGGCCAAGAAAAACACCCCGGGCAACTTCATAATTATTCACCTGTGCATAATCAGAAATGGTTCCGATTGTGGTAGCACTGACATTTACATCATCGCTAATCAATGTTCCGGCAATCTGTTTGGTCGGGATCACCTTTCTAACAGAAGGGCAGAATTCTTCCATATAATCTCCTAATTCCAGGGTAAATTCTTCTTGAGAACTTGTACTTGCTCTGCCTGCTTGGCCTCTGGAACTCCTGGAATAAACAGTAATCATATTGGAACCCAAATCAGCAATTCGAGTAGTAACCTGTCGAGTAGAACCGGTACCTACCGACACAATAGCAATCACGGCACCTA
>CAZWUL010000012.1:0-30272 GCA_964636625.1 uncultured Atribacterota bacterium
CTTTTTATTCACTGATAAATGGATTGGGAAGGCCTTGTGTGGGTTGGTTTGCCGACCGGTTTGGCACCATTAGAGTAATGAAGCTCATTTATATCATTCAGGCTACTGCATTTTTTGCTTTACCTTTTGTCGCTAAAAATCTTTTAACATTGATAATTTGCTCCCTTTTTTTGGGTTCAGGATATGCAGTTACTTTTGCATTGTTTCCAGTAGTCGTGGCAGCAGGATTTGGCACAAAACACCTTGGGATAAATTATGGTCTGGTATTTAGTGCTTTTGGCCTGGGCGCGGTAACCAGTCTTGTAGGTTCCTGGCTTTTGGATACCACAGGCTCTTTCACACCTGCTTTTGTTTTGGCTGGTGTTACAACCCTTATTGGACTTCTACTGCTGACAATATTAAAAAGAAAGCTTGATATATGATAGAAGTTGACTTACAAAACCAAAGAAATTTTTTACAATTTAATTGAAGTGAAATATAGCTTTCAACATTTTATCGAGAAAATCAAGAAATAGTCACAGAAGTGCCATTTTAAATTGAATAAGTAGCAGATACTTATTCAAATGTAATATCAAAGAAATTAAGATGTTGTTAATATTGTAGATTTTTAATTAAGTGTAGGTGCTCAAATGAATGATAAAAATAATTTTTGTTTAATTCGAAATTGACACATCTGCAATTTACTCTTAGAATGAATTATAGTAAAATGCTTTAATATTAGGATTAATAAAACCGCTTAGCTAATAAATGATATAAATAATAATAATGTTTCGTTTAAACAAGCTCATTTTATATAAAAACTACCATTGTCATAGGCTTTCATATAAAATTGATTAAATATTTTTCGGGATATTTGTTATAGTTGATGTAGTTTATCTTTAATAATATATAAAGGAGTTGATGTCTATCGAAAATATATTCATGAAAATCTTTTGATTTTATTATAGGAGGATATTTAAAATGAATCGATTTAGTGTTGTATTTATTATCTTATTAGCCTTGCTAATAGGAAGTTCAGGTATGAATTGTTCTGCGCAACAAAATATTCTTGTAATGAGTGTTAATCAAGAATTTGGGACGATAGATCCAGCTAGGGGTAATGATTATACAGAGTTATTCGCCATGTATAATATATATAGTCAATTAGTCTTTCCTGATAGTGATGGTGTTAGCCAACCAAAATTAGCGGAGAGCTGGACAGCAAGTCCTGACGGGTTGTCCTATACTTTTAAACTCAAAGAAGGTGTAAAGTTTCATGATGGAAGTGAATTGACTGCTGAAGATGTAAAATTTACCATGGACCGTATGATTGCTCTTAGAGATGGCTATTCATGGCTTTGGTCGGATATTGTAGAAGAAACTACTGTTGATGACCCTTATACAGTTACCTTTCATCTTAGCGAACCATTTGGCCCATTCGTGTCAACTTTACCTCTCTTATCTATTCTAAATAAAGATGCTATTCTAGAACATATAGAACCAGGAGAATTTGGTGAATTTGGCGACTATGGTTCTAACTGGCTCAGTACAGCTACAAATGAAGATGCAGGTTCCGGGCCATATATGTTATCAGAACATGATCGAGGCCGAGAAATTGTCTTTGAACGTTATCCGGATTACTTTGAAGGGTGGCCTCATGGAGATAAATCAGTAGACATGGTACGCTGTATTATACTGCATGAGAATGCAACGGTTAAGATGATGGTGAGAAACGGAGAACTAACACTTGTTGACCACTACAGAACATATGAAGATTACAAAGAGATGGATTCTTATCCAAATGCAAAATCAATTGCCTTTGATTCAAGTTATATAGTTGCTGCAAAAATAAATACAAAAATTCCACCTACAGATGATATCCATATAAGAAGAATGCTTTCCTGGGCGTTTGATTATAATATGGTTACTGATGTAATTAGAGGAGGTTCTCCTCAGGCAAGAGGCGTAATAGCACCAACGATACCAGGACATAATCCGCGAGTTTTTCAATACTCATACAACTTAGATAAGGCTCGAGAAGAAATGATGTTAAGCAAATATTACCCCGATATTCCTGATATTGTTGTTACATATCCCACCGGAACTGAAGACAGACGTAAGATGGCTCTTTTGTTACAAGAAAGTTTGGCAGAGATTGGTGTTAACCTTGTAGTAAGAGAAGAACAGTGGGGAAGAATAACCGAACTTGTGACTACCGTTGAAACTACTCCTCATATATGTATCACTTCTCAAACTCCTACCTATCCTGATCCTGATGCTCTTCTATATACCATGTATCATTCTGATGCCGCTGGAACATGGATGTCATCAGAATGGTTACAGGATCCTATTGTAGATCAATTGATCGAAAAAGAGAGGGTGATGATAGATAGAGATGAACGAATCCATACCATGAATATAATACAACAAATTATTAGCGAGCAATGCCCGGATATTTTCATCGATAATATGTTAGTTCATAATGCAATGCAAGATTATGTTATGGGTCTCACGTGGAGACCTATTATGAGTAGTTGGTACTACTTCCATGATCTTTGGTTTGAGAAATAATTTCTTATATGAAAGAGAAAGGAGATAAAATCTCCTTTCTCTTTATAAATAGGTGTTAACAGAGTATGAAATTTTCACAGTTCTTATTTCGAAGATTATTATATTCCATTTTGGTGTTAGTTGGGCTCTCAATCTTAATATTTATCATAGCCCGTGTATTACCTGGAGACCCCGCACGCCTTGCATTAGGTCCGTTTGCTCCCGAAGAACAGGTTGAATTACTAAGGCAAAGAATGGGTATGGACCAGCCATTGCCTCTTCAATATTGGAATTATATCACAGGATTGTTTCGTGGTGACCTTAGCCTTTCTTTTCAGACCAGAAGAAATGTTGCTCTTGATATAGCTCATTATCTTCCAGCAACTGTTGAGCTAATTACAATGTCAATTTTATGGGTTTTTCTGATAGGGGTACCACTAGGAGTATTATCCGGTCGCTATCGGGATGGATGGCTTGACAATTTGAGCCGGGTAATTTCATTTGTTGGGGTATCAGTTCCTCCATTTGTTGTAGGACTCTTTGGCCAGGTAATTTTCTCTTATATTTTAGGAATTTTCCCTACAACAGGACGATTATCTATTTTAACTCCTAAACCGCCTCTTGTTACTGGTATGTATCTGGTAGATAGCTTAATTGCTGGGGAATTCAGTACTTTTATAAATGCTTTAAGACACATTATTCTACCATCTTTTGCTGTTGCAGTGACAGGAATTGGTCAAATTACGCGAATTACCAGAGCTGGTATAATCGATGTTTCTAGTAAGGATTATATTGAATCTGCTCGAGCATTTGGAATACCTGACCGTTACGTTACTTTTAAATACATGTTAAAACCTTCTTTTATTGCCCCAATGACGATTCTTGGGTTATCTTTTGCTTCCCAATTAGGAAATGCTTTTCTTGTAGAAACTGTTTTTGCTTGGCCTGGGATGGCTAAGTACGGGATAAATGCCATACTGCGTAAAGATTTCAATGCAATTATGGGAGTTGTCCTGATTATAGGTTTGGCTTTTGTTTTGGTAAATTTTATTGTGGATATTCTTGCAGGATATATCGATCCCCGTATTCGGATACAGGAGGAAACCATTGAAAAATAAACAGATGGTCCCCCTGGATGGCAATCAAGAGTTAACTATTTCTCAGTGGGAAGTGTTCAAAGATAGGATAGGTCGGTCTTGGTATAGGTTTCGCCGAAACCCTACCTCGATTACAGGTGCTTCGATGGTTCTCCTGGTCATATTTTTAGCAATAATAGCTCCTTATGTCACACCATTCCCCCACCATGCAGGGGCATTTACAGATCTACCAAATGCTTTTCAAGAACCCGGTAAGACTCATTGGTTTGGAACAGATGAAATGGGAAGAGACCTTTTTACACGTGTAATTTTCGGTTATAGAATTTCACTGATGCTAGCTATAATTGTATTAGGGATAAGTGTACCTATAGGGATTTTTCTTGGACTTACTGCTGGATATTTTGGCGGAAAAATTGAATCAATCATCATGCGTACAACTGATATTTTCCTTGCTTTGCCTCCTTTGGTAATGGCTCTGGCTATTTGTGCAGCCTTTACTCCTACCATTGAGAAAGCAATGTTGGCAATAGCTTCAATTTGGTGGACCTGGCATTGTCGTTTGGTGCATGGTATTACAAAATCTATTGTAACAGAAGATTTCGTTCAGGCAAGTCGAGTAATAGGTGATAGCCATTTTAGGATTATTTATAAAGATATTCTTCCCAATTGCGTTTCAGCAATCATCGTAAAAATTACATTAGATGCAGGATTTGTGATATTAGTAGGGGCTGGACTAAGTTTTTTGGGTTTAGGAGCACAGCCTCCAAAGTCTGATTTAGGAACAATGATATCATATGGAGCACAATATCTTCCCATGAGATGGTGGACTACAATTTTTCCCAGCCTTGCAATCTTATTTCTCATTTTAGGATTTAATCTACTGGGAGATGGACTACGAGATATGCTGGATGTGGAATCAGAGGGAGTTTAAATGAGGGATAAACGTATACTTGAGATTAAAGATTTACATGTACATTTCAGGGTATATGAGGGAATATCTAAAGTCATAGACGGAGTTTCTTTGTATATAAAAAAAGGAGAACGAGTTGGGTTGGTTGGAGAAACTGGTTGTGGTAAAACAGTTACCATAAAGACGCTAATGGGAATTCTTAAAATACCTCCTGCAATTATACCTATTGGAGAGGCTTTTCTGGATGGACAGGACATCTTAAAGATGTCTAAAAAAAAATTGCTTCAAATAAAAGGGACAGAGATTTCAATGATTTTTCAGGATCCCATGAATGCACTGAATCCTGTTTTTACTATAGGAGAACAATTCTATGATGTCATTCGATTTGCCCAGAATCGTTTAAAGAAAAAAGAAAAACTCTCAAAAGAAGGAATCTACAATAAAATGATTTCAGCATTGAGAGAGGTTAGACTTCCTGACCCGGAAAGAATTACTAATAATTATCCACTCGAACTTAGTGGAGGAATGCGACAACGTGTATTAATTGCCATGGCTTTGGTAAATAATCCTAAGCTTCTTATCGCGGATGAACCTGGAACTGCCCTTGATGTAACAATACAAGCACAGATTTTAGATTTAATGAATAATTTAGTTGAAACGAAGGGGATATCTGTATTGCTTGTCACTCATAACCTTGGAGTTATCAGAGAGACGACCGAGAGAGTTTATATTATGTATGGAGGGCAGCTGGTTGAGACAGCACCAACCAAT
This sequence comes from uncultured Atribacterota bacterium, assembly GCA_964636625.1. Classification (GTDB taxonomy): domain Bacteria; phylum Atribacterota; class Phoenicimicrobiia; order Phoenicimicrobiales; family Stramentimicrobiaceae; genus CAZWUL01. Next base: position 5,308 of record CAZWUL010000012.1, read on the forward strand.
ATATTTTTTGAGAAACCCAGACATCCTTATACGCAAGGGCTTATTTCTTCTGTGCCGCGTTTTAGCGGAGGTAAATTTGCTAAAGGGATTCCAGGGACAATTCCGGATTATTTTAAAGCCCCCTCTGGATGTCGTTTTCATCCACGCTGTAATCAGGCTATGCCTATTTGTTCTAAGATAAAGCCTCCGCTTAAGATGCTTGAATCAGAACACTATATTGCTTGCTATCTTTATGGAGAATCAAATAATAAGAATGAATAACAATCTTTTATCAGTTAAAAATCTTATAAAGCACTTTTCCATTAGAGCTGGATTTTTTCAGCAGCCGATCGGATATATTAGAGCGGTTGAGGACGTTAGTTTTAATGTTAATAAGGGAGAAATATTTGGTTTGGTTGGTGAGTCTGGTTCTGGGAAATCCACAATTGGTAAGATTTTAGTAAAAATCTATAAACCAACCAAAGGAACTGTATTGTTTAAAGGTAAAGATATTACTAAATTAACAAAGGAAGACCTTAGTTTTTTTAAAAAAGAGGTTCAAATAGTCTTCCAGGACCCGAAATCTTCCCTTAACCCGAGACGAAGTATTAGAAGTACCCTTGAGGATCCGCTAATTGTTCACAACATTGCTAAAAATAACAGTGAACGTGAAAAAATTATTAGTAATTTGTTGAAGATGGTAGAACTTTCGCCGAATTACATGTATAAATATCCATCTTCATTAAGTGGGGGACAACGTCAGCGAGTGGCAATTGCTCGAGCGTTGACTGTTAATCCTTCTTTTATAGTACTAGATGAACCGACTTCTGCCTTAGATGTGTCAGTTCAGGCTAAAATTATACATCTTTTACAAGGACTTCAAAAGGAATTTAATTTATCGTATTTATTTATTTCTCATGATTTAAGCCTAGTGCGTACAATGGCTAAAAAAACAGCCGTTATGTATTTGGGGAGAATTTGTGAAATTGCTCCTACAGAGAAAATATTTTCAATGCCCATACATCCCTACACCCGTACTTTAATTTCATCTGTTCCTGTCATTTTTGAAGAAGAAAGAAAAGCCAAACCTCCAAAACAGAGTTGTGGAGGTGAAATCCCTAGTCCTGTAAATCCACCGAGTGGTTGTGCTTTCCATCCTCGATGTACTATATCAAGTGAAGTGTGTTCCAAAAAAATTCCTGACCTTTTAAAAGTTAGCGAAGATCACTTTGTTCGTTGTCACCATGTATCAATTAATAAATAATTGATTTTTTCCTATAGTAATTTTTATTGAAAGACAATTTAAAAAATTAAAAAATTAAATGTAATAATAAAATAAAAAGCCAGCAACAAGACTTCAGATTTGATGAAATTGCCAGGGGAAAGAAATTAAATGAATTGGGATCTTTAAGAAATTTAGAGAAGAGGGAATAGATGTTATTGTTTTTGCTTGTACAGATTATGCGTCATTAGGCATAGCTATGGATTAAAGATGGAGACACAAACACCTATACCAGGTCTTTTTTTGCCGTTAATCTATTTTTGTGGTCTTTTAGAAGGAGGTACTATGATAAAAATTAATGAAGAAATAGTAAAAAATGCAGTATTAGGAGGTGCTCTACTTGGAGGAGGTGGTGGAGGAAACATTATAGATGGTGAAAAATTAGGTGAGCTTGCATTAGCTGTAGGAATTCCTACGTTAATTGATTTAGATGAGCTACCAGACGATGCCACTCTTATTACTGTTTCTGCTGTTGGTGCTCCTGCTGCAAAAGAACAATATATCAAGCCTATACATTATGTAAAAGCAATTCAACTTATACAAGAAACAGGGTTGAAAATTGACGGGCTTTTAACTTGCGAAAATGGTGGACTAGCAACAATGAATGGATGGTTTCAGTCAGCTGTGTTGGAAATTCCAGTTGTTGATGCTCCCAGCAATGGAAGGGCACATCCGACAGGTTTAATGGGCTCTATGGGATTGCATAAGAATCAAGAGTACCTTTCAAAGCAAACTGCAGTAGGTGGAGACAAAGACAAGGGTAAATATGTAGAGATGTATCTAGCTGCTAATATATTCGAGGCATCAAGGATTGTAAGACAGGCAGCAATATCTGCTGGAGGATTAGTAGGTGTCGCCCGAAATCCAATAACTGTTAATTATGCCCGGAAGAATGCTGCTGTGGGAGGCATAAGACAGGCTATTACTCTTGGGGAAATTATGCATGAAGCGAATAAAATAAATTCTGAATATATGATTGACAAGATATTAGGTTTTATAGGAGGTAAAAATATAGCAAAAGGAAAAATTAACAGAATAAATCTAAAAACTGTTGGCGGCTTTGATGTAGGAATAGTTGAGGTATATAATGAAAAAGAGTCTTATGAATTAATATTTTGGAATGAGTATATGTGCATTGAGAAACAAGGGCAAAGAATTGCAACTTTTCCGGATTTAATTGCTACTATTGACTTAAATACTGGAATTCCTCTAACAACTTCAAATATAAAAGAAGGCCAGCATGTTGCGATATTACATATTCCAAAACAAAAACTGAAGCTTGGAGCAGGAATGAAAGACCCGGAAATATTTAAGCCAATAGAGGAAGCGACACATAAAGAGATTATAAAATATTCTTTTTAGGAAGGTGATTAAATGTTACGACAGGTTTTAGAGATATTTGAAATTATAGATAGTAAATATGTGGATGGACAAAGAATTGCTGATTTTTTAAAAGGTAGAGGGATTACAAAAATTGAAGTAAAGAGGATTAGCGAATCTGGAGGTTCAACAGATTTTTTAAAAATAATTGTTCCAGGAGTCAAAGGAAAAACGATGAAAGGAAATGCTCCCACTCTCGGAATTATCGGAAGATTAGGAGGAATAGGGGCAAGGCCAGAGAGTATTGGAGTCGTCTCTGATGCTGATGGAGCAATTGTTGCCATTTCCTGCGCTTTAAAACTAACAGATATGAATCAAAACGGAGATATATTAGATGGTGATGTCATTATATCAACTCATATTTGCCCAAATGCTCCTACACAACACCATGAGCCTGTTTCTTTCATGGGTTCTCCAGTCAAAATGGAAACCATGAACAGACTTGAGGTTGATTTAAATATGGATGCGATATTATCAGTAGATGCAACAAAAGGAAACAGAATAGCAAATTTTAAAGGTTTTGCTATTACACCAACCATAAAAGAGGGATACATATTAAGAACAAGTGAAGAATTATTAAATATTATGGAATGGACTACAGGTAGATTACCCAGGGTTATCCCAATTAACACACAAGATATAACTCCCTATGGAAATGATTTGTTTCATATTAATAGTATTGTTCAGCCTTGTGTAGCTACGGATTCCCCCGTTGTTGGTGTAGCAATAACTACAGAGGTACCTGTCCCCGGATGTGCAACAGGTGCCAATCGTGAAACTGATTTGGAAGAAGCCAGTAGATTTTGCATAGAAGTAGCTAAAGCATTTACAGGAAGTAAATGTTGTTTTTACAATGATAAAGAATTTAAAAAAATTATAAGTCTTTATGGGTCAATGAAACATTTACAAACTTTAGGCAAATAGTAATAAAATCCCAACAAATCTTATGATGAGTTAGAGATAGAGATTATTACTAAAACATATATTTTTTAGCTACCTTGAAGTGCTAAATGTTTTAATAAATTGAAGAATTCTTTTTATTATTAAGGTAAAATAAAAACACTAGAAATATTATTTATCTCATAATGTTTTATACAAAACGTGGTTTTCTTTATCGGATATGGGCTGGCTGCACTATTGCGCTTTATCCCAAATCCAATCTGGCTAGTGTTCACTTATGGGGGTATGGTGGGCATCGCATGTGGTTTAACTTACGCATGAATAGCACCAACAGCCCGTAAGTGGTATGCAGACAGACCAGGTTTTGTTGTGTCAACTGCAGTTATGTGATTTAGATTGGCAGCTGTAGTATTAGCCCCTTTCATAAACTGAATCCTGAAAGTGCTGCGATGGGCATATCTTTTTATTCACTGATAAATGGATTGGGAAGGCCTTGTGTGGGTTGGTTTGCAATTAAAAGTAAATCCCAAAAATATTTAAAACAATGATTATTAAAAAATATGTTAAATATTTAAAAATATAATCTTCCTGGCTAAGTTGATAATCCTCATTAGTTTTTATATAATAAAATACAATTAAGTCAATAATTTCAGAATAAAACAAAAAAAGGAGGATACATAATGCTAAAAAGAAACAATTTATTGACTCTCATGATTTTATTCATATTAGCTGGAACAATGTTAATGTCTGGATGTACCCCAGAAACACCAAAACCCGACCTGGTTCCTGTAAATCCGGAAGGCATGGAAAATTTCTGTGACCGAGATGGTTTAGGAAATCTTAAGGTACATGTCAAAAATCAGGGTGACGCTCCTGCAGGAAGTTCTCATGTGCAGGTTAGTTATGGTCAACATGGTGAACCTGTTGAACCTGTTCCCCCTTTAGAGGCAGGGGAAACTGTTACCGTTTTATTCCCAATGTATTCTGGTTGTTTTGATCCTGTTTGTGAATTTGAAATTACCGTAGATGTCTATGACGAAGTCGATGAATCAAATGAGCTCAACAATACTCAAACCGGTCAATGTTCATAAGGTATAATTTATAATATAACTTCCATAGTTTGCTTTTTCTGATTTTATGTAAATATTTCAGCCTCAACAGCAAAACGGAAGTTTTAAATTATTTTATACGATGGACAGTCAATTCCAGCCATTTATTATAAACTTAATGCTTTTTTGTTTCTATTTTTAAAAAAGATGTTATAGCATTTTTGGTTTATAATATAGATATATTAATATTTCCTAATTCATATGAAAAAATTAATAGAGTTATGAGAATATATTGTTTTACAACTTGACAATAAAATATACTATCCTGTACGAAGATAACAGGAAAGTCTTTCTATATTTATGAGAAAGCGCCCAAGAGGAAAGATACTAAATAGACAGTATCGAAACCTACCGGCATATCAGACTGTTATCAGACAGGACTCTGGAGAGCTTTTGGATAAAAAAGCACCGAAGAGGCAATTCTCCAGGCCTTAGGAAGGTCAAATAGGATTTTGTATTGATGTGATTCCTAATACCTCCGGAAGAATCTTTCAGGTCAAAAAGACAGAGTAGGATACCTTATCTTGCCCTGTCTTTTTTTATTGCCTGAATTTTAATAGTATTACAATATAGTCCGAAACTGTATTAATAGGAGGTGATTAATTTTATTGATTGATTCTTGATATGAAAAATAAGAAAATCTTTTTTAGACAGAAGGAATATTTAATTTCTTAAAAATATTCTATATTTTTAATCTTAAAATAAAAAAATATTTGGAGGTAAATTATGAAAAGTTTAAAATTATTAATATTTTTTATGTTTATATTCGGTCTAATGACAATAATTCCCACACTCGCTGCTGATATACAAGAGCATTCCTTTATCAGACCTTTCCCCGGTTCAGTATTGGCGGAGAATATGTCTAAATATGCCAATTTTGATTCTTACAAATTTTATGTCACAAATGAACAGACCCAAAAGAGAGAAGAAGTAGAAATTAAGGGTAAAAAATGGCAACTGTTATATGAAGTTCGCACACCTTCCGGAGAAAGAGTCCGGGATATCTCAAAATTAGAGTTTTTTGAAAATTATAAAGCTGCTGCCCTGGAGAGAGGAGGTAAGATAGTCTTTGAAGACCAAGGGCAACTGGTCCTTACGATACCCAGGGATGATGGCGGAATAACCTGGTGCCGGGTTAGCGGTAACGCGGGATTAGGCCAGCAGGAATTAGTTATTATAGATGAAGAAGGTTTTAAAAAATCTCTTACTTTCGGTCCTGTTGAATTAAAAGAAGCATTGGACAGTGAAGGCAGGGTAATACTTTATGATATTTTATTTGATTATGACCAAGCCACCTTAAAGCAGGAATCAGATAAACAGCTGCAACATATCGTTACATTACTATTGCAAAATCCTAAATTAAAGGTTGAAATCCAGGGTCATACGGATAATGAAGGAGAAGAAGCATATAATTTAACCTTATCAGATAAACGTGCAAATACAGTGCTTCAATATTTACAATTATTCGGAATTAGTTCCGAAAGACTTCTTGCCAAAGGCTATGGTGAATCACAGCCAGTATCCTCTAATGACTCAGAAGAGGGCAGGGCGAAAAATCGTCGGGTAGAGCTAGTTAAAATGTAATATAGTAATATTTATTAGATTTTATTATACATATGTAATGACAAATCCCCTCAATGCAAAGATGAGGGGGTTTTATTTTCATTTTTTAAGAAGATATTCAGTAAAATTAAACAATCATAATAGAATAATATTGATAGGAATATTTGCCGAAGTGGCTGATAGTTCAGAAACATAAAGGTAAAAACCTATTAATGCGGTTAAGACTATTAAACTGATTAAAATAATAATTATAAATTTAATCATACTTTATTATACCATATTTACCTTATATTTATTTAAATAATATTCTTTCTTAAATTGACTTTTAATGCAAAAAATATATTCAATTAAAATACATATTATTTTAACTATTTTATTTAACCATAAAAAGATTAACTTAAGCCAGATGATAATTTTGTACCAGAAGTCCAAAGTTATAAATAAAAAATCAAAAAAAGAGCATAAAAGTTAAAATTCTTTTATATGTTCTTAAAGCCACCTGCTTTGCGGGTGCGATATTAAATAAAAAAATTATTTTAAGAGGAGTCAATGGTACGAATGGATGGAAGTGCCAAAAATTTGCATGTAGTGTTGTTTATGTTATAATATTTATAAAAGAAGGAGGATGTAAAAAGGAACAATAAAATAATAAATCATATAAGATATTAAATTATAATCAAAATAGCAATAAAAGATATCAATAATAAGAATAAATAAAAAAATATTATCCCATATAAAAACCCTTCAAAATAAAATCATGAAATATAGTAACTAGGAATTTTACATTATTCATATGTTTATAATAAAGAAAATAAAAAACAAAAAACAGAAGAACTTTTTTAGAATGAAGTTTTTCTGTTTTTTTGTTGTCAATCATTGAATCTTCAAAAAATACCATATATCTGTATCAACAATAGCAATTTTATAAAATTATATTTAACAAATATATTATGTTAAATGGCAGGCAATATATATCATATAAAATGATAACCATATTTAAAAATAAAAAAATATTGATGATAAACAAAGAGATTTCAACAAGGAGGGTAAATTGCTTAAAAATTTGAAAAAGCTAAGCGATTTTACTGATTTATTTTCTTTAAGAATTGCAGCTTTGATGATTGGTGCAATTCTATCATTGACAGTAATTGGAGCAGTATCAAGATATGTTTTTTCTTTCCCTCTTCCGTGGCCTATGCCTTTATCACAAATTTTAATGATATGGTCAGCTTTACTTGGCATCCCTGCTGGTTTAAAAAGAGGAGAGCACATGGGGGTAGTGGCTATTTTCAAAGTTTTACCTGAAAAAGCCGAAACCATTTTACGATATGCTGACTATTTTTTGATTTTCTTATTTAGTTTCATATTGTTTCTGTTTGGCTGGATAGAGGTTCAGACAATTTCTGATACATTTATGATAACCAGAAATTTTAGAATTAGTTATCAATGGTTAGTTGCTGCAATTCCTGTTAGCGCAATAATTCAGATTATTCATCTTCTTGCTGTTCCGTATCTGATTGAAGAAGCCAAGGAGTATGATTTTCAATTAGAAGAGATGAAAGAGGAAATAAAATGATTGTGGTATTTGCAATCTTTTTCTTATTAGTAATATTAGGCGTACCAATTGCTTTTGCTATAGGTTTGACAGGCATGTATGGGCTGTATACAGCAGGAGGGCCAAGTTTTTTAACTGTTGCTCCCGCCCGACTCTTGGCCGGGGTGTCTGACTTTATATTGATTTCTATACCTTTGTTTGTCTTATGCTCAGAATTGCTCAATAGAAGTGGAATGACCGATAGAATAATTGAGTTTTCAATGAGCCTGGTTGGCAGATATAGAGGTGGACTATCTCATGTTAATGTTGGCGCTAGCATGCTTTTCTCTGGATTAACGGGTACAGCTGTAACAGATACCACAGCAATAGGAAATATCTTAATACCGGCAATGAAAAAGAAGGGGTACGGGGCAGGTTATAGTGCTGCAGTCACAGCTGCAACCTCAGTTGTTGGGCCTATTATACCACCAAGTTTGGTAATGATTTATTATTCCAGTATGTTTAGGGAAGTGTCTGTAATTTCAATGTTTGCAGCAGGAATAGTACCCGGGATTATTGTAGTGATATTTCTTTTTATTGCGAGTTATTTAGTGAGTGAAAAAAGAAAATATCCAAAAGAAAGATCATATAGTTTTAAAGAAATAATTGCATCATTTAAAAATGTTATTCTCGCAATAATGACCCCAGTAATTATCCTTGTTGCGATTTTGTCAGGATTTACAACAGTAACCGAGGCAGGTGGAATAGCAGCTTTCTATGCCTTGATTATAGGATTGTTTGTATATAGAACTTTGACCTGGCAGGATATTTATCACTCATTAATTAGGACTGTAATTATCTCAGGCATTGTATTTTTTTTAATTGGAGCTGCCTATATATTGGGATGGGTGATAACTTTTTCAGGATTACCAGGCCTGATAGCAAAAAACATGATGGCTATAACAACAAACCGCTTTGTTCAATTAGCCATGGTTAATGTCTTATTTTTAATTACAGGCATGTTTTTAGATATTGGACCATCAGTTGTTTTATTAGCACCAATAATTACTCCGGCAATGATTCAATTGGGCTTTGATCCTTTACATTTTGCAATGGTTATGATGGTAAATGTTAATATTGGCAATGCAACGCCTCCCATGGGAATGACTTTAATGGTAGCGTCACAAATAGCACGAGTTCCTTATGAGGAATCTATCAGAGAAGTTGTCCCTTTTTTAATAGCGGAAATAGGAGCATTACTTTTAATTTCTTATGTTCCTTCTATAAGCTTATGGTTCCCCAGATTATTAGGACTTAGCTGGGGATAGCATATAAAATTGAGTCATTTTTTTATTAGATGCTTTTGTAATACTACAAATAAGGAGGTGGTTCTATATTCTAATAAGTTCATTATTTAAACGAAAAATTAAAAGGAGGTAAAAAAATGTTAAAAAAAACTTATCTACATGTATTTAAAATAGCTATCACTGTATTTACTTTGATGATTATGGCATCCGGAGCAATGTTTGCTGCTGAATATGATTTAGTACTTTCAAGTTATAGCATTGGAGATACCAGGATAAGCGGTTCTGCTGCAGCTTTTGAGTATTTTAAAGAAATGGTGGAAACAAGAACAGATGGCGCTATTAATGTCAGAACATTTTATGATAGTGCCCTTGGTGGGGTTCCGGAGGTTACCAGACAAACCAGAGAAGGAAAAACGGTACAGTCTTCAGTGTCATATGCAGGGGTTTTTTCAGGATTCTTCCCGAAATATCAAATTATGAACACCCCATTCTTATTTGATAACTATAGGTCAGCATGGGATTTCTTTGATAGTGAATACTTCGAAGGTTTTAAAGAAGAAGCAAGAAAAGAAACTGGCCTGAAAATTTTGGGTATTTTTGATGACGGGGGAGGATTCGTTGCTTTCACTAACGATAAATGGTTAATCAAGAATCCTGAGGATATGGAAGATTTAATCATCAGAGTAGAAGAAGGAAACGCTGCTCAAGTAACAATGGTTGAAAGCCTAGGAGCTAAATCTGTATCTCTTCCATGGGGGGATGTCACTACTGCACTAGCAAGCGGAGTGGCAGATGGACAGTTTAATGCCCCATATGTTAACTCTTTTTCAAAATTTTGGGAAGTAAATGATTATTCCTCATGGATTCAATTCACTTTTAATTCTGCTATTTGGTCAATAAGTGATAATTGGTTTGAGCAGTTACCCGAGGAATACCAAGTAGCTATTATGGATACTGCTAAAGAAGCCATGATAATCTCGAGGGGTGTAAATACCCAGCAATGTATGTTAGCATGGGAGGAAGCTCAAGATAATTTCAAAGACACATATCTTGCTACTCCGGAAGTTAAAGAACAGTGGAAAGCGGCACTTAGGACACCATTCCATAAATGGATTATTGAAGATTTTGGATTAAGTGAAGAGTTTGTAGATGAGTTTTGGAATGCTGCCAGCGAAGTTAGCGAACAAACAAGCTACAAAGCTAAAATTAAATAGAATATTAAAGAATATTTTATTATTCAACTGATTACAATTTAGAAAAGATAGGAGGGTTAATAGAAAACCCTTCTATCTTTTATTTAAATTAGTAGGACTCTATGCTATGTTTAATTTTAAAATAAAATAATTTTAGTATTTTTGCCTTTTTTATGTTTTTTTATAATTTCTAAATATTTTTTATAAACTTCATCTACAATATTTTCCCAGCTTTTGCATATAGTTTTTTTTGCAGTTGCACCAACAGTTTTGAGTTTTTCTTTGTTTTCAATCAGCTCTATTATTCTTCTTGAATATAATTCAGCATTATCAAAAGAAAGAAATCCATTATAGTTATCAATAATCCCCTCAGCAGCATTAGAATTTTTTATTAGTAAAGAAGGGCAGCCCATTGCTGCTGCTTCTATGACAACAAGTGGTGCGTTGTCATAGATAGAGGGGAAAAGAAACAAATTGGCTCGCGAAAATAAAGCTTTTAATAAATTTTTTTTATAAATTAATCCCGTAAAATAAACATCATATTTTAGTTTGTAATTTTTAACCAGGGTTTGCATTGTATCTTTCGCATTCCCTGTACCAACAAATATCATCTTAAATTTAATATTTTTATCTTTTAATATTTTCAAAGATTTAATCAGCATAAATACATTTTTTTGCAAAATATGCTGTCCCACAAATAAAAAAACTAATTCATCTGCTGTTATATTGAAGAGTTTATTTATCATTAATAAATCTTGTTCCAAATTTACGGGAATGGTAAAATCAGTACCATTATGAACAACTTCAACTGAGCCCTGGTAACCATAGCTATATAAAGTTTTTTTGGTAGATTCATTAACGGTCCAAACATAATCTACCGAATTGAAAAAATGAATTATTCTATTCAAAATCATTTTTGTTAAGAATTCATTTTTAAGGACAGCTTTAAAATCATCATAAAACTTTGAGTGAAAACTGGCAATAATTGGGATATTTTGGTTTCTGGCAATATTTAAGGCAATATTTCCTGCAGTGAAAGGGGAGTGTGCGTGAACAATATCAAAAGGTATTTGATAGAGCTGTTTTAAAAAGGCTTTATCCAAACCTGGGATTCCATAACGATACGGATTACGAGTTGGAAGGGGAATAGAAAAATAGCGCAAGACCTGGAATTGCTCATTATCCCTATAATTAGGAAAATTAGGAGTGATTACATAGCTCTTGCCATATTTTTTGTTTAACCAGTAGGCATAATTTTTAACTACATTGGCTACACCATCTAAAATTGGGGTAAAAGAATCATTAAATTCTCCTGTTACAATTTTCAATTTAATTTGTCCCTTTTTACCTTTGGTATATGGGCTTACTATTAGATTGCAGAGTATGTTTATTTAGGAAATCTATATTAATTATATATTTTCTTATTTATATTTACTATTTTTTTTTGTATAATATAAAAAATATGTTCATAAAAAATCAAAACAATAAGGGAATGAACCAAAGAAGAATTTCTTGAAGTTACAAATTAAAACCAACTAGAGAGGAAGTATGCATTAATGAAGGTTTGGGAGCTAAAAAAAAACAAAGAAGAAATAACAAAGTTTATATCTTTTTCCTGGAAGATATACCAGGATGATCCTAATTGGGTTCCGCCATTGAAAAATGATTTATTAAATTTTTTATTAGGAAAAGATGTTACCAAAAAGATTGAATGTGGCCCACATACTTTTTTTATGGCCAGTGAAAATGGAAACCTTCTTGGTAGAATTTTAGTTGGGATTAACGAGAAAAAAAATAAGAGAAGAAATGTAAAGGTAGGCTATTTTGGGCTTATGGAATTGGTAAATTCAGATAATGTTTTTCAAGCTCTTATGGACAATGCCTTAGCCTGGCTAAGAAAACAAAGTATTGATACTATTATTGGGCCATTATATCCAGATGATGATGTAGAAGGCAGGGGATTACTGATAAAGGGTTTTGATACTTCACCGGTATTAATGAATCCCTATAACCCAATTTATTACAAGGAATTATTTGATGGAAATGGCTTTCAAAAACATACTGACTTCTATGCCTACTACTGTGATAAAATAGGCTCGGTAGTGGAAAGGACAAATAAAGCTGCCTTATTTGCAATGAAAAAATTTAATTATAGGATTGATAAAATAGATTTTAATAATGCTGAAAGTGAAATAAGAAGCATTATTGAAATCATCAATGCAATTGTTTCAGATAGTAGAGAGGAGGATAATGGATTTGAATATGCTAATCCACCAACCTATGAAGAGCTCAGCCTGGATGTTAAAAAATTAATGGCATTTTTAGATAAAGATTTAATATATATTGCCCGTTCAGGAGATACTCCTATTGGTTTTGTACTGGCAATGCCTGATTATAGTCCAATATTAAAGAAAATAAGGGGGAAATTGTTTCCTTTCGGTTTTGTAATATTTTTGTGGTATAAGAGAAGGATGAAAGGAATAAGGGGTTTTGCCCAGCATGTTATCCCGGGCTTCAGATACAAGGCTGTTAATGCTGCAATGTTTCATAAAGTAATAGAGGAGGCAATAAGAAAAAAATATGAATATGTAGAATGCTCTCAAATCAGCGAAAACAACAATCGTTCCCGCAGTATTTTCGAACACGCAGGATTTACACCTTATAAAGTTTATCGGGTTTATCAAAAAAGGATAGAATAAAGAAACATTTTTATTATATATTACCACCACAAAATATCTACTTATTTTAACTCTTAAGTTGTATAATGAATATAAGATTAAAAATATGAAAGAAAAAGTAATCACCCACAGGTATCCTAAACAAATAAAAATAAGAATTTATACTTTTATAATATTTTAAAAAAATAGAAAGGAGTGTATTTATAAGTGTCAGTAAATTAAAAACAATGATGGCATAAAACAAACAATTATAAATTTCTATATTGTTTAATTATATGATTATTCTGGAGGTATATCATAATGAAAAAGAATCTTTCAATTGGTAAAATAAATATAAATAAAAAAATATTTTTTATTATTCCTATCTTAATTCTTATATTTTTGCTATCCTGTATATCTACAAATGCTCAGCAATTAAAATACGGAGCTCTTTCAATCAATTCTAACCCGAAAGGTGCTAAAGTTTATCTGGACAATGATTATAAAGGAGAGACCCCCCTGGAATTAAAGAATGTTGAGACTGGTCAATACAGCCTCAGGATAACCTTGCCTGGTTATGAGGATTGGACCAGCACAGTAGTTATTTTACCTATACTAACTGTAAGAATTTCAACTGATTTAACTCCAAAGGAGGTAAAAGAATTTGGAGCTATTTCAGTTAACTCGAATCCGCAAGGAGCCCGCGTTTATCTTGACAATGCTTACAAAGGCAATACTCCCTTGAATATAAGAGATATTACAGTTGGAAGGCATAAAATTAGAATAATGCTATCCGGTTATGAAGAATGGACAAGCGATATTACTGTATCTTCCTCCAGAGTAGCAAGGATATCAGCTGACTTAAAACCCCAGGAAGAATATGGTTCAATATCTATAAATTCTGTTCCACAGGGTGCAGATATTTACTTAGACGATGAATACAAAGGATTAACACCCCTTAATATACAGAATATTCCTGTCGGTAAATATACAATTAAAATCTCTTTACCAGGCTATGAGGAATGGATTGACGAGATATCTGTTTCATCATCAAGTACAGCCAGGGTGTATACTGAATTGGAATCACGTCCTGACTATGGCTCTCTATCGATTTATTGTGACCAAAGAGAAGCCAAGGTATTTTTAAATGGAACATATGTAAAAGAAATCACAGCGACCCCAACAGTATTGAAAGATATAGAAAGCGGGAATTATGAAATCATCATAATTAAAGACGGATTCCGGGCATGGGTGCAGGATATTGAAGTCTTTATTGATGAAACAACATCAATAGATGTCACGATGACTGAAATATTCTGGTAGTAATGGCAATAATCGGGAGTAAATCTTAATAGAATTTGAATTATTCCCGATTATTATTTTTATAATTATAAAGCCATATTTTTATGAAATTCAGAAAGAATTATTTAGCCCCAATATCATGCTTTTATAAAAATATTTTATAAAAAGAAGGGACACTGAAATGAACAGGCAAAAAGCAAAAATGCTCTCAGGAAAACCTTACCTCGCTTTTGATGAGGAATTACTGAAAGAAAGACAATATACTAAAGGTTTGGTCTTTAAATATAATTCACTCCCCCCTGAAGAAATTGCTAAAAGAAATGAAATAATAAGAAATCTACTTGGTAAAATAAGAGGAACATTTTTTATAGAGCCCCCTTTTCGCTGTGATTATGGATATAATATAGAAATTGGAGATAACTTTTATTCCAATTACAATTTAATAATACTGGATTGTGCCAGGGTAAAAATCGGAGATAATGTTATGCTGGGTCCTAATGTCGGTATCTATACTGCGGGGCATCCCGTGCATTATGAAACCAGGAATTCACTTTATGAATTTGCCCTACCAATAAGTATTGGAGATAATGTCTGGCTTGGCGGTAATGTAGTAATTAATCCTAATATAAATATTGGAAATAATACAGTTATTGGCTCTGGAAGTGTGTTAACAAAAGATATTCCGGATAATGTGATTGCAGCAGGGAATCCCTGTAAAGTACTACGAGAGATTACTGAAGACGATAAAATATACTATTACAAAAAGATGAGATTTAAGAAATAAAAAGTTCCTCTATGTTTTTTATTAGGGGACTGTATTCAGGTGGTGATTAAATGATAGAAGATACTTTAGTTTTAATTAAACCGGATGCCTTTCAAAGAGGGTTAAGTGGTGAAATTATTTCCAGATTGGAAAGAACTGGTTTCACCCTAAAAGAAATGAAACTAACAAAACCGTCCAAAGAGCTCATTGAAAAGCATTACCCGGAAGATGAAGAATGGTTAAAATCTATAGGTAATAAGACCATAAAGACGTATGAGAAATATGATTTAAATATAGTAGATGATATAGGAACATACGATCCCCTTGAAGTTGGAAAAAAAATAAGAAAATGGCTTATTCAATATGTTACTTCTGGTCCAGTAATTGCAATGGTTGTCAGTGGTAATCACGCTGTTGAAATGGTTAGGAAACTGGTAGGAAATACAGCCCCTATTTTTGCTGAACTGGGAACAATAAGAGGTGATTATTCTATCGATTCCCCGGATTTGGCTGATAGAGAAAAACGCTCTATTCACAATTTAGTTCATGCATCTGGAAATATAAAAGAGGCGAAGAAAGAAATAGCACTCTGGTTTAATTAGCATTTTAATTAAAAATTAATATTAGAGAGTATTCCTTAAAAAAATTATTTTCTTGTTTTTGATTTGTCTTAAAATAGTAATTATTGTATAATTTTTTACAGATTTGCCTTAAAATGTTTTTGCTTCATAACTGTAAAAGTGTTAAAAAAATATTTCAATTTTCGCAAATGAATAATATGAAAATTAAATAAAAACAAAAGAAGGAGAGGATAAAATTATGCCAGAATTTGGAAGCTCATTTTCCGGTTTAAAAAATGCTCGCAAGTTAACAGAGGAAGAATTAATCCGTGCCATAAGATTTATGATCGCCGCAGAGTATGAAGCAATTCAGCTTTATATGCAACTGGCTGAGTCAACTGACAATAAATTAGCGCAGGAAGTGCTAAAGGATATTGCTGATGAAGAACGTGTACATGCAGGAGAATTCTTAAGACTTTTAAAAGAGCTTGCACCTGATGAAGAGAAGTTCTACAAAGAAGGCGAAGAAGAAGTAGAAGAAGAAATTGAAAAATTGGGAAAATAAAATAAATGGTAGAAATAATCCATACTTTAAAACATGTTTTGCATAAAATTAAAATAACAAAAGAAAAATCTATGTAAATGGGAAGGCCGGCAGTAAAAAGTAATGATTCCCAGTAAATCACCGCTTAATTAATAAATGACGATGGCACCGGTAACCTGTTCAAAGTTACAATTGTAATATTAAAAATAAAAACTGCCGGTGCCTAATAAATAATTAAGGTGATTACTTGATTAGCATTTGCCGAACAAAAATAATATCCTGCCTCTAAAAAATGCCTTATGTTACTTGAATATGAAGAGAAAGTGTTTATTTAACCATAAAAAGATTAAAAAAGTCAAACCCTTTTCAGGGTTTCTTAAAGCCACTCACAATGCGGGTGCGATATTTAATAAATTATTCTCACCGTCATTCATAACAATAATTTAATAATATCTTTTTCTATTTTATCGTTAAGGCCCTCGAATTATGTAATTTAAAATAATTTTACCACTTATTATATGCCGCAATTTCTCCCCCATTATTATGATTAAAGATAGGGAAAAATTAAAAAAAGCAATCAAATACTTTGACAAAAAAATATCAAACTGCTATAATTCATAACAAATAATGAAAAAGCATTTCATTAAATGAAATGCTTTTATAAACAAATAATTTTAGGGAATGGGGTATTATGTTTATAAAAAAATTATCAAACACTGGCTTAAAAATTTTACAGGGAAATGAGGCCTGTTCAGAAGGAGCAATTGCGGCAGGTTGTCAGTTTTTTGCTGGTTACCCAATCACTCCAGCTTCAGAAATTGCCGAGTGCATGGCCACTAGAATTCCACAAAGTGGTGGTACTTTTTTACAAATGGAAGATGAAATAGGTTCAATCAATGCCATAATTGGTGCAAGATGGGGTGGTAGGAAAGCTATGACCGCTACCTCCGGCCCTGGATTTAGCCTTATGCAAGAAGGATTAGGATACGGGATTATTACTGAAACTCCCATTGTTATTATTAATGTTCAACGAGGTGGGCCTTCTACTGGCCAGCCCACTTCTTCTTCTCAGCAAGATATTTACCAGGCTAAATACGGTTCTCATGGTGATTACGAATTAATTGCCTATGCTCCCTCTTCAGTACAGGAGATGTTTGATTTTACGGTAAAAGCTTTTAACCAGGCTGAGAAATATAGAGTTCCTGTAATTATACTGGCAGATGAAATAATAGGTCATATGAGAGAAAGAATTCTCATTCCGGAAGAAGTGAAAATAGAGGTAAAGAAATCTCCTCCAGCACCACAAGCTCCTTACCAAACAGATGAATATATGATCCCACCGGCAGTTGAATTTTTTCAGGGACATAATCTTATTATTGATGGGCAATTACATGATGAGAGAGGACTTCGGGCAGCGCACTTGATAGATGTTAGTGAAAAGTTAGTTAAAAGATTAAGCAATAAGTTGTTAAATAATATTGAAGAAATAACCGATTTAGAAAACTATCAAACCCAGGATGCTTCCCTGGTGGTCATTTCATATGGTAGTGTTGCCAGGACTTCCTTAGAAGCTGTAAAAAAAGCTCGTTCTTCAGGGTTAGCAGTGGGCTTCATCAAGGTAAATACGGTATGGCCTTTCCCCGAAAAAAGATTGCAATTATTAACCAAGAAAGCAACTTCTATCATTGTTCCTGAAATGAATATGGGGAAATATTACCGTGAAATTAGAGGTGCCCTTAGAGATAAGAATGTAGTGTCAATGCCCTTAGTAGGTGGTAATATTCATAAACCCATAGAAATCTATAATAAAATGAGAGAGGTATTGGAAAATGCAAGAGTTAGCTGAAAAATATCTTAGAAAAGAGTCTTTGCCTTTTATATTTTGTCCAGGCTGTGGTGATGGACAGATACTAAATGCTACCATAAGAGCAATAGATTCTCTTGGTATTAAAGATAATATTGCCTGTATTGGCGGAATCGGTTGTTCTGGCTGGATACCGGTTTATTTAAATGTGGACGTATTACATACACCTCATGGGAGGGCGATTCCGGTGGCAGAAGGCCTAAAATTGAGTGCTCCTGATAAAGATATTATTGTATTTAGCGGTGATGGAGACTGCCTGGGAATAGGTGGAAATCATTTTATTCATGCAGCAAGAAGAAATATTGATTTAACAGTTATTATGATTAACAATTATATCTATGGAATGACTGGTGGACAAAAAGCACCTACAACACCGTTAAAGGCTTTAACCAAAACTTCTCCGTATGGCAACGAAGAAAGACCATTTGATGGAGTTGAGCTGGCAATAGCATCCGGAGCTACCTATGTAGCTCGCTGGACAACTTATCATGCCCGGCAATTAGTAAAAGCAATTAAAAAAGCAATTCAACATGATGGTTTTTCTTTTGTCGAAATATTATCCCAGTGTCCGATACAAGCTGGCAAGAATATTTTCAAAGAGAGAGATCCCTGGAAGATGATGCAGATTTTTAATAATAATACAGTACAAAAAGGCAAGGAAAATGAAAGCTCTCAGAAAAAAATAGTAATTGGAGAATTTGTAAATAAAAAAGAAGAAAAAGAATATAGCAAATATTTAGCCGATATAAGGAGAGAGATATATGAGAATTAATATCGATGAAAGATATTGCCAGGGATGCAGTATTTGCATTCATGTCTGTCCTAAAAATATTTTTCAACTCTCTGGCAAGAGGAGCAAAAGAGGCTATTTAATGCCGGAAGTTATAAATGAAAAGGATTGCATTCAATGCGGATTATGTGAGAATTATTGCCCTGATATATGTATTAATGTAGTAAGGATGGGATAAAAAAATGAGAAAAGAAATAAGAATATCGGGCTTTGGTGGACAAGGTGTCATCTTAAGTGGAATCATTTTAACCCAGGCACTTGGTATTTATGAAAATAAAAGAGTTGCCCAGACTCAAAGTTATGGTCCGGAATCCAGGGGAGGTTCCTGTAAATCAGAAATTGTCTTTTCAGATACTGAAATAGATTATATGAAAGTGGATAGCCCGGATTATTTTTTAGCCTTTAATGAAATAAGTTATAAAAAATTTCTTCCTGTCCTGGTAAAGGATTGTTATATATTGATTGACCAAACATTTATCAAAGAGATAAACCCAGAGTATAAAAATATACATAAAATCTTTGCCACCAGGATAGCAGAGACAAAAATAAAAAATATTGTCGCCAATTTGGTCATGCTGGGAGCTTTTGCGAGGACCAGTAATGTGGTTTCTTATGAGTCTTTACAAAAAGCAGTTAAGGATATTGCCCCATCTGCCTTTTATCAAATGAATCTGGATGCCCTGGAAATTGGATATAAGGAAGTGGATAAAAATGAAATGTTATGAGTATGAAGGTAAAAGGATATTTGAAAAATATAACATTCCAATCCAAAAAGGAGTTCTGGCTGAAAATTTAACAGATGCCATCTCTTTTTTTCAGAAAATAAAAAAACCATGTGTCCTAAAAGCTCAGGTCTTAAGCGGAAAAAGAGGCAAGGCAGGAGGAATAAAATTTGCTGAAAACCTGGCAGAACTAAAGAATAATTTTAATGCCATAAAAGGTATGGACATTTATGGGGAAACAGTAAATAAGTTATTAGTGTTAGAAAAAATAGATATTAAACAGGAATTTTACCTGGGCATTACTATTGATCCACTAAAAATGGTACCTATTTTGATTTTTTCTACAGAAGGCGGAATGGACATTGAAGAAGTTGCAATAAAACATCCGGAGAAAATATTAAAATTTGAATTAAAAGAAACCCAGCAGCTTTATCATTACTACGATATGCTAATTGACCTGGATTTCAACAATTCACTTTTATCACAGCTTGTTAAAATTATGGCTAAACTAAGCAAATTATGTTTTGAAACTGATGCTTCAATAGTGGAAATAAATCCTTTAGTAATGACTGACAATAATAATTTAATAGCTGCAGATTCCAAGCTGGTAATCGATGATAGTGCCATGTACAGGCAAAAACATTTAGGTTTAGAAAAAAAATTAGAAGACAGTAATCCTTTGGTTCAGAAAGCTGAAAAAGAAGGCTTGTCATATGTCCCTTTAGATAAATCAGGAGATATAGGTTCAATTGCCGGTGGCGCCGGACTGGCTATGGCTACTATGGACACTATAAGATATTGTGGAGGAAAGCCTGCTAATTTCTTAGATATAGGCGGTGGAGCCAGTGAACAAAAAATGGCTGAAGCCATTAAAATAATTGCCTCTCAAGAAGGGGTAAGAGGTCTTGTGATTAATGTTTTTGGTGGAATTAATAATTGTGAATTCATGGCTAAAGGAATAAAAAAAGCTGTGAAAGAAAATAATATAAAAATAAAAATTGTAGTTAAAATGCGCGGACATTTTCAGGAAATTGGCTGGAAAATATTGGAAGAAATGCACATTCCGGTAATAAAACATGGTACTACAGAGGAAGCTGTTAAATTGCTTTTAGAGATTCTGAAAGGGAGGAAAGAAAATGTCAATATTGGTTAATGAAGGTAGCAAGATTCTTATCCAGGGGATTACTGGTACCCAGGGAAGATTGCACACCAGGTTAATGCTGGAATATAATGCCAGGGTAGTAGCAGGAGTCACTCCAGGCAAAAAGGGAGAAAAGGTACACGGGGTTCCTGTTTATAATACTATTTTGCAGGCAAAAAGAGATACTGCAGTGGATGCCTGTTTAATAATGGTTCCTCCTGCCTTCGTATATTCAGCTGCCTGCGAAGCAATAGAAAATAATATCCCCTTAATTGTTATTATTACCGAACATGTACCAGTATATGATAGTATCCGTATCAGAAAGCTAGCCAGAGAATATTCTATCAAGGTGGTAGGCCCTAATACTATAGGAGTTATTTCTCCCGGAAAAAGTAAAATCGGCATTATGCCTGGTTATATATACAGTAAAGGAAATATAGGAGTAATTTCTCGAAGTGGTACCTTAACTCATGAGGTTTCTTCAAATCTAACCTATCGAGGGTATGGACAATCAACCTGTATTGGTATTGGGGGGGACCAGGTAATCGGATTGGATTTTGTAGACGCCTTTGAACTTTTCCGTAATGACCCGGAAACTGAATCACTAATAATGATAGGAGAGATAGGAGGTACTAGCGAGGAAAGAGCTGCAGATTTTATCAAGGAAACAAGATATCCAAAACCCATTTTTTCTTTCATTGCCGGACAGACTGCTCCCAAAGGAAAAAAAATGGGTCACGCAGGTGCTATAGTTGGCCAAAATTTAGGTTCAGCCAGATCAAAGATGCAGGCCTTGGAAGAAGCAGGGGTTAAAAATGCAAACACCCTGGAAGAATTATTAGACTTTGTTATAAATAAAAAAACAAAATAACAAAAATATTGCTATAAAAAGGTAAAAATGCAAAATAATAAGGAAGAAAACAATATTTTGAATAAACAAAAAAACAATAGCTATCAATATTTACAATTATTGTCAGGCCCGGCATTGTTTTTGCTGATTGTATTGGTGTTGCCGATGCCTGGTTTTTCCTATGCGGCCAGGGGGGCTATCGGCACTATTTTTTGGATGGCAGCCTGGTGGATTTTACGCCCGGTACATATTGGCATCACCGGTTTACTGCCAATTGCTGTCAATGCCCTGTTTGATTTTGTCTCTATCGAGGCAATCTTAGCAAGTTATGCCAGTCCAATTATTATTCTTTTACTGGGAGCAAACATGATTACCGTGTCCTGGACTTTATGGGGATTAGATAAACGTATAGCTTTAAAAACACTATGTTCTATCGGTACAACTATTTCTCAGCAACTTTTTATTTGGTTTGGGATGACAATTGTATTAACGATATTCTTACCAAATACAGTAGTTGTTGCAGTTTTGGTACCTATTGCTGTTTCGATGTTTCAATATATTGGTTTAGATAAAAAGATTGAAAACAGTGAGGTCGCAACTGCTATTTTATTGGCCATAGCCTGGGGTGCCGGGCTGGGCGGTTTTGGGTCGCCCCTGGGAGGTGCGATGAATTTGGTAGCGATAGATTACCTGGAAAAACAGGTTATTTTTAGAGAACATATGTTTATTACCTGGACTACCCGTATGCTACCTATGCTTATTATTATATCTGCAGCGATATTATTATATTTACTAAGTTTTAAATTTGAAATGACTAATTTTCCAGGTTCTAAATCCTTTTTCCACGAGAAATACCAGAAGATGCCCAAAATCTCAAAAGGTGAAAAATGGAGCCTGGCCCTATTTGTTATTGCGGCTCTACTGTCTTTTGCCAGACCTTTATTCAAAAATATATTGCCACTATTAGAGCCATCTTACATTTTTTTGCTTTTTGGAATGTTAACCTTTATTGTTCCCGGGAACAATGGAAAACGTCTATCCACCTGGGAATATACTGGGCCACGTTTAATGTGGGGCTTGTTTTTACTATTTGGCGGTGGTATTGCTATTGGTAAATTTATCTCTTTATCAGGGGCAGGGGAATCAATAGGAATAATATTAACCGGAACAAATATTGGTGGAGGTATTTTGGCAATTAGTTTGATTGTATTAATCGGTATCATACTTAGCAACATTTCCAGCAATACAGCAGCTGTGGCTATTGTTGTCCCAATTGTAGGAGATGTGATGAAATCAACAGGCTTAAACCCCATACCCTATATTTATATTGCATCAGTGGCCTGTAATTGTGCTTATATCCTGCCGACCTCAGTAAGGGCTATACCGGTAGGATATGGACTTGACCCCAAAAAATTATTTTCAAAAGGAATACTGGCAATTTTAATATCACTGGTTGTAGTTACTGTTTTTGGTTACCTGTTAATTATGTATTGGTCTGGATTTTCAATTGCATAATGTGTATTATTTATTATAGGAGATGACTTATTATGGCTGAATTATCCAAAACTACCTTAAGAACACTTGATATATTAGAATTCATGGTAAAATCTAAAAAACCACTTTCTTTAGATGAAATTACCAGAATAACAGGGAAAAATAAAACTGCAGTTTTTCGCAGTTTACAAACACTTATTTACAAAAAATATATTGCCCAGGACAAGGATACCAATAAATATTATGTAACACTAAAACTTAGCACTCTTGGTAGGGAAATAATGCAAAGCATGGATTTAGGGGAAATAGTATTTCCATTTATGAAAGATTTAGTAGAAGAAATTAACTTATCGGTTCATTGCTCAACCAGAGAAGGCTCTGAAGTGGTTTTTATTTACAATGTAGACCCTCCCAGCAGTGATTTCAAAATATCTTTTGACCTTGGAAAAAGAAGTCCTATTTATTGTACTGCTGCCGGTAAAATATTTTTGGCTTATATGCCCTTTGAAGAAAGGGAAAAATTATTAAAAAGCATAAATTTTAAAAAACATACCCATAATACCATCACTGAGCTGAGCAAATTAAAAAAAGAGTTGGATATCATATATAAAAAAGGGTATGCTGTTGATAATGAGGAACATAATCAGGGTATTATGTGTATTGGTGCACCTATCATAGATTATCAAGGTAATGTAAAAATAGCAATAAGTATTATCGGGCTTGCCAGTAATGTAAAGAGAAAAGGATTGAACAATTTAGGAAAAATTATTAAAGAGAAAGCCTGGGAAATATCACATAAGATGACCACATACCAGTAATTAAACAATAATATTGGAATAAATTATTTAATTATTTCAAAGAATTGCTATTACCCTGAGAGGTACAAAACAATCTATTTGTTGCGAACGATTTAATATCTATTACAAAATAGCAGTTCAGTGATATTTAGTCCAAACTTATAGATATTTTAAAAAATAAATTGAAAATTATCTAAATTTTTATGTTTTGAACTCATTAGGTAATTAACCAATAAAATTACCGAACTGTATTTGCTATCTACTATTTTAATTAATTGGTCATTGACATGTATGATGTTATATTGTACATTCGGAATCAGAGCTTACGAGTTTATTTTTTCAAATATTAGTATTAAAAGTATTTATCAATTTATAAATTAACCAATAATAAGGGAGAATTCCATGCATATCTCTATCATCGGTACCGGCTATGTTGGTCTAGTAACAGGCACATGTCTGGCGAATTTTGGCTTATCTGTCACCTGTATCGACAATGACGAGCAGAAAATAAATTTATTGAATAACGATAAAATACCTATTTATGAACCTAATTTAGAAGATTTAATTGTTAAAAATGTAAAGGAAAACCGTTTAAAATTTACTACAGACCTTAAAAAAGCAGTTGTAGAATCGCAGGTTATTTATATTGCAGTTGGTACCCCACCCAATGGTGATGGTTCTGCCGACTTAAAACAGGTAGAACAGGTTGCCAGGGAAATTGCCAAACATATTAATGGATACAAGGTTATCGTAAACAAATGCACTGTTCCAGTCGGCACCGCCCGCAAAATCAAAAAGATTATTATAGATTATCTACAAGCTTTACAAGATTCTAAAAATAACAATAGTATTGACAATATTCAAGGAGATTGTAAGAATTCATCTTTTTTTGGTCATACCAAGGAGATTCCTTACCCTGGTCATTGCGAGAAGACTTTTCCCTCCCGTCATTGCGAGGAGCCTTTGCCCTCTCGTCATTGCGAGGAGCCTTTGCCCTCCCGTCATTGCGAGGAGCGAAGCGACGAAGCAATCTCAAACAACATCAACCCCGGAGACCTTTCAACCTACAATCCATGCCCAAATTCTCCAAATAATCCCTCGCCCTTCGACATCATCTCCAATCCTGAATTCCTCCGGGAAGGCTCAGCAGTCTATGACTTTACCCATCCGGATAAAATTGTCATTGGCTATGAGTCAGAGAAGGCAAAGAAAATAATGCAGGAAATCTATCGCC